>JAAEOZ010000528.1 GCA_024222685.1 Gammaproteobacteria bacterium
ACTCCGATAACGGTGCGGTTTGAGCCTCGTAAACCTTAAGTCGATTATTGATGGCTTCTTCGGTTTCGTCATCACGTTGAACGATATCCCTGGAGCCACAAACATCACAAATACCTTCTACTTTGGGTGGTTTTGATTTTACATTGTAAATCTCACCACATTGGGTACAGGTTCGACGGGTGGTTAACCGGTCGATTATGACATCTCGTGGAATTTGTAGTTCGAGTACTGCATCCAGTTTTTCGCCTATTTTTTCCAGCAGCGCCTGTAACGCTTCAGCCTGAGGGATAGTGCGAGGGAAGCCGTCTAACAGATAACCACTTTGACAGTCATCTTCTTTTAAGCGCTCCTCCATGATGCCCATGATCAGATCGTCGGTTACCAGATTTCCTGCACTCATTGCAGCTTCAGCCTGCTTTCCAAGTTCAGTACCTGCTGCGACAGCTGCGCGTAAAATATCACCAGTGGATATCTGCACTGAACCATCGTACTGGGTTAATATTTTGGCAATCGTGCCTTTACCAGCGCCGGGTGGTCCCAATAATATTATCTTCATAGGTATATCCTGATCTAAGCTAGAAAATTCTAATGGCTTACCATTTTCCGGTTTTATGCGGCCATGGCAAATCGAAAAGCTCAATGATATGTATTATCTTGCGTGGGTCTGAAAATAAATATTCTCTCAAGAGGGTAGATGTCTGTCTCTTCCGGGGGTAGCTAACCGATAATTAGAAGAAACTGGTAAGAAGGAATAATGCATTGATTTTGGCGTTACGGTCAGATAGCCTGGCCGTGGATTGTCGCCACAATTGTCCTCACACCACCATGATTGCGATGTTCTCCGAGGTAAATACCCTGCCAGGTCCCGAGCTTAAGATTTCCGTCTGAGATCGGAATTGAGAGCTCAGTTCCAATCGTAATATTTTTAATGTGGGCAGGCATATCATCACTACCTTCAAGAGTATGATCATAATATGGGGCGTATTCTGGTATAAATTGATTAAAATGTGCTTCGACGTCATGACGGACATCCGGATCAGCATTTTCATTAATAGCCAGGGATGCCGAAGTGTGTTTGATGAACAAATGTAGTAAGCCGGTTTCTATGTTGTTAATAGCATCCAGCTCGCGCAATACTTCGTTGGTAATCAGATGAAAACCTCGTTTTTTTGCAGATAGCTGAATTTCCCTCTGGTACCACATAGTCTTTTACCTGTTAATCTGTTTCTATTTACTATCCCTGTAGCAATATGGATCGTCAGTCGATAATGCGCTTGAATATCAAGCTTAAATTTAATCCTACTAGATTTAATCGTATAGAGCATCTGTAACCAGGGAAATAGCGAGATGATTCGATCAATAATTCTGTTCATAGTCTTCCTGGGTGGTATCGCGTCCGCATCCGATTTTGCCAAGGAGCAGCGCTGGGCAGATCAGGTAGTCGACTCCATATTAGATGGTGAGGCTATCTGGTTAGAAGTCGATAATCGAAAATTTCTATCAATTTACACAGCAGAAGAGTCGGAAACATCGAAGGGAGGTCTAATTGTAATGCATGGTACCGGTGTACATCCTAACTGGAACCAGGTAATTCAGCCACTGCGTGTTGAAATGGCCGCTAGAGGCTGGCACACAATCTCCATTCAGATGCCGGTTCTGGCCAATGAAGCGAGTCATGATGATTACGCGCCGCTATTTATAGAAGTACCACCACGCATAGATGCTGCCGTTGCTCACCTTCAGAATATTGGTATCGAGGATATTGTCCTGGTAGGCCATAGCCTGGGTTCATTAATGACGAGCTACTATTTGTCTACCTCTACAAATGATGCGATTAAGGGCTTTGTCGCAATTGGAATGCCGGGTGGATCCAGCAATGATCAAATGAATTCTCTTAAAACGCTACCCAAGATTCGGGTGCCGATACTCGATTTATATGGTAGCAACGATCTGCCGGACGTGCTGGAAAACATCCGGGCTAAACAACAGGCTGTGAAAAGGGCGAACATCGAACAAATCGAAGTAGAGGGCGCGAACCACTTTTTCGACGATTACGAAGATCAACTGGTGAACTCAGTTAATGACTGGTTAAGCAGGCAATTCTAAAGCGTAACCAACGATACCTTTGATTTTTTTCTGCGGTTCACCTCCGGTATCAGAATTGTCGGCTTCAAACATTTTTCGTCCGCATCCGGATAGTCGAGCGTAAAATGCAGTCCACGGCTTTCCTTACGTTGCATCGCAGAACGGATTATTAGCTCGGCAACCAGAACCAGGTTTCGTAGTTCCAGTAGATCTCCTGAGACTTTGTAATTGCCATAGTATTCGTTTATTTCCCGTTTCAGTAAACTGGTTCGGTTTAGCGCGCGTTCAAGCCGTTTATTAGTCCTGACTATGCCGACGTAATCCCACATAAAGCGTCGTAGTTCGTCCCAGTTATGGGCCACCACAATATCTTCATCGGAGTCAGTTACCTGTGATTCGTCCCAGCGTGGCAGGTCTTCGTGCCTGATATTTGTAGTGATAGAATTACCAATATCGCTAGCTGCTGTTCTGGAAAATACCAGGCATTCAAGCAGAGAATTACTCGCCATTCGGTTGGCACCGTGTAACCCGGAATAAGCGACCTCGCCAATCGCATACAGGCCGGCAATATCGGTTCTGCCGCATTCGTCAACCTGGTGTTCCCCATAAATAGTCGGGAAATGTGCCTTGATGAATGCGCGACTTTTGTGACTGATATCGAGATATACGCATTCGCTGCCAAGACGTTTCATTTCGTAGTCAATTGCCCGTGCAACGATATCTCTCGGGGCGAGTTCTCCGCGATCGTCAAAGCGTGGCATAAATCTTTCGCCATCAGGCAGCAGCAATTTGCCACCTTCGCCCCGAACCGCCTCGGTTATCAGGAAAGATTTCGCATCCGGGTGATAAAGGCAGGTAGGATGAAACTGGATGAATTCAAGATTGGCGACTCGACAGCCAGCCCGCCAGGCTATTGCAATACCGTCGCCGGTAGATCCATCTGGATTGCTGGTATAAAGATATGCCTTACTGGCGCCACCTGTTGCGAGCACAACTTTCTGGGCACTAAATACATCGACATGCTGGTCTTCTCGATTATAGGCATAAAGGCCCTTGCATCTTTTAGAACTCAAAGGATTTCATCCCACCGTAATTTATGATTTTTGATAATAATACCGGACAGCGCAATGTTTCACATTTAGGAGGTATAATCAGTCCCAGGCAGCATACATTGCGAACTTTTTGATCCATGTTCTGTCTCTAGGTTGCAAATTGCAATTTTTAAGTTGTATCCTACAGTCAAAGGCTAATATTAGTGTTTAACACGCAATAAAGTGCTCAGCACTTTTAACTAAATTGCCTGGTAGGTGGTGAATAAGACAATTTCAGGGTTATTAATGGGGACAAATCTGCTTGACGCAGAACTGGTAAAACGCGTACAGGCTGGCGATACCGCTGCGTTTGATATTCTGGTACAGAAGTATCAACATAAAGTGGTCAATCTAGTTGGGAGATTCGTCTCTGATCAGACTGAATGTTACGATATTACACAGGACGCGTTTATAAAGGCCTATCGAGCTATAGGAAACTTTCGAGGAGATAGCCAGTTTTATACCTGGTTATATCGTATAGCTGCGAATACAGCAAAGAATTATCTGGCGTCACGAGCCAGGAAATCGCCAACATACTCCGTAGATGTCGAGGATGCAGAACATTTTGAAGGTGAATCAGGGTTAAAGGAATATTCTACTCCCGAGAATTTATTGCTGACTGAAGAGATAAAGCAGACTGTTTTCAAGTCGATAGAAGCTTTGCCGGATGACTTGAAATCGGCCATTACGCTGCGTGAAATAGAAGGATTAAGCTATGAAGAGATAGCCGAGGTTATGGATTGCCCGATTGGTACCGTGCGATCGCGAATTTTTCGTGCTCGAGACGTCATTGATAAGGAACTTAGACCACTACTTGAGTGACTAAGTAACAATATTTTCAGAATATCGATATTGAAAGAGCATTGTATGAGTGATTTAAACGAGAAATTATCAGTTATTATTGATGAATATACTGGCGATGATGCCTGTCAGGCAGTACTCGATGAAGTGAGTGACGATGTTAACTTACAGTATCAGATGCGGCGTTATCAGATGATTGGTGACATCATGCGACATGAACTGCCCGATCAGATAAATCTGGATTTAAACCATCAAATCATGGCCGAGGTAAGAAAAATTGACTCTGGAGATACAGGTCAATCTCAATTGAATACAGGTATTTCTGGCAGCCAGTCCCTGTGGTGGAACTGGGTAAAATTGAAACCGTTTGCTGGATTTGCAGTTGCCGCTACAGTAGCGGTTGTATCAGTAACCTTATGGCAATCAGGAACTATTAGTTCTGAGCAAAGAATATCTACTGATAATCAGATTGTATCGATCGAAAGTGAAAAAATTAAAAAACTGACAAATTTGCCCGTTCAAATTAATGCGGTTACAGTTTCTTCCGGTTTGAATGAGGGTATGCGATGGTCGGCAAGCGAAGATTCTCCTGCTTTGCAGCAAAAACTAAATGCTTATCTTGTTAATCATACGGAATATTCGAACCCTATGCAGGGTTTGATACCGCAGGCCCGTGTTGCAGGCTTTGATTCCCAGCAGTGATTTAGCCTTGATGATGCGCTATGTAATTAAACTGAGTACTTTTCCCAGAATTTTGCTTTTTGTTGCTGGCGTTGTACCAGGCCTTGTGCTGGCTGGTAATAATTCTGCTGTGGAGTGGATTCAGTCGATGTCGGAGGCGATGCGTAATTTAAGTTACCGCGGTAATTTCGTTTATATGCATGAAAATCAGCTGGAGAGTATGTCAATTACGCATACCAGAAGTGAATCTGGTGAAAAGGAACGCCTGTTGTCTCTCAATGGAGAGGCAAGAGAAGTCATTCGTGATGATGAAAATCTAACCTGCATCTGGCCAGCAAGTCGTAAGGTCGTGGTTGATTTCTCCAGGAAAAAAAATTTTTCTCCCATATTCATTCCGGATAACATAGAAAAAATTAGTCAGTTGTATAGCCTTGAAATGGCTGGTAAAGATCGCATTGCAGGTCAACAGGTTACGGTTGTACAGATCAAGCCGAAAGACCAGTATCGCTACGGATTGAAGTTCTGGATCAATCGGGAGAATCACCTGATGATGAAGTCGAATTTAATTAACGATAAAAATCAGGTAGTTGAGCAAGTAATGTTTACCAATCTGGAATTGTTGAAAAATCCGGACCAGGTCGAAATTAATTCTGTTCCTTCAATAGATGAGAACTACACTCTGGTGCGGTTTCATAGCGGTGCTAATTCCGGTCAGGTCAGTAGCGATGCATCCTGGCAAATACGCGATATACCCACAGGATTTAGACAGGAGTCTATATTAAAACGCCATGATTTAGCGACGAATCAATACATATATCAAATGGTATATACCGATGGTCTGGCCAGTTTGTCTATATTTATCGAAAAGCAGTCGTCTCAGTTGAAGCTGGGAAAAACATCGATGGGTGCAGTTAATGCCTATATACGTCATCTGAATGAGTATATGGTGACAGCCATCGGTGAAGTTCCCGAGATAACAGTAAAGTCGATGGCAGAGGCAATCTTTCATAATAGTGCAAATTAGGCATTTTTATCAAATCCTGCTTTTCCCGCAATTCATTACCGACTAAATCTCTTATCGAAGTTAGGCTGTAGTCGTTCTATAATTCATAAATGATTCGTGAACAGGCAATAGTCGTCGGTGTAAACGGCAATCACATCGAAATTGAGGTGCAACGTCAAAGCAGTTGTAGTGGCTGTACACTTAGTAAGAGTTGTGGAGTCGGGGCTCTGGGACGTTTACTGGGCCTGCGCACTAAACCGGTTGTCATCAACTGCGAGTTGAATCTAAAGCCTGGCGACCACATATTATTAGGTATGCCTGATAAGGGATTCCTGAGAGCGAGTTTACTTGTTTATGGTTTGCCTTTATTGATGTTATTTGTAACCGCGATTACTGCGCAATTGTTAACTAACGGTTCAGAGATAGCGGTACCGGTTTCTGCTGGTACTGGATTTTTTGGGGGTATATTTTTATCCGCAATACTGGTCAAAAAACGCTACGCCGCACAACTTAATCCGAGAGTTTTGCAGATTAATAATGAACCGATCAACAGATTTTGAGTCATAAAATTGAGTTACACAATATGATTACAGGGTTATACCGATGATAAAAAATATGAATCGAATTTTTTTTAGTTTAGTAGTAGTTACAGCACTGATTGTATCTTTTGCTGCTCAGGCATCGTTGCCTGATTTTACCGGAATAGTGGAACGAGCGAAGAATTCAGTCGTCAATATCAGTACCACTACGCGAATTAAAAAGAAGTCTTCAGAAAGTAAAAGGCAGATTCCCGAGTTGCCTGAAGGATCACCTTTTGGCGAGTTATTCGACAAATTTTTAAACCCGGATGAATTTGGTGAAAGGCGACGCGAAGGTCGGTCTCTCGGCTCTGGTTTTATCATTTCGAGTGACGGTTATATACTCACCAATCATCACGTTATCGAAGGAGCTGATGAAGTTATCGTAAGGTTTTCAAATCGTGAAGAATACGTTGCCAGAATCGTCGGTTCGGATAAAGCCTCTGATATTGCCGTTTTAAAAGTAGACGCTGACGATTTGCCAGTCCTTGAATTTGGTGATTCGGATGATCTGAAGGTAGGAGAGTGGGTCTTGGCTATCGGTTCCCCATTCGGATTTGATCATAGTGTTACCGCTGGAATTGTCAGTGCCAAGGGTCGTAGTCTGCCTACTGATAATTATGTGCCGTTTATACAGACCGATGTCGCGATAAATCCTGGCAATTCAGGTGGGCCGCTATTTAATCTGGATGGTGAAGTGATAGGCATCAACTCACAGATTTATAGTCGGACGGGAGGCTTTATGGGCCTGTCTTTCGCTATACCAATTGAAATGGCGGTTGATGTTGCCGATCAGTTAAAGGAAAAAGGAAGAGTATCGCGTGGTTGGTTAGGTGTTCTGATTCAGGAAGTAACCAGAGAACTGGCAGAATCATTCGGTATGGATAATCCTCATGGCGCACTTGTTGCAAAGGTGCTGAATGAGAGTCCAGCCGAAGATGCTGGATTGCAGGTCGGAGATGTTATTGTTGAATTTAACGGCAAGAAAGTTTTGCGATCCAGTAGCCTGCCACCTTTGGTCGGTCGGTCCGCGGTAGGAAAGAAAGCAAATGTCGCGATTATTAGAAATAAAAGCCGGAAAAATATCAAAGTAAAAATAGCAGAATTGCCGACTTCAATCACCCAGGCAGCCTATACACCGGAAAAGGATGAACCGAAGACGAGTGCTGCATTGGGAATGAGTGTTTATCCTTTATCAGCCTCGGCTCAGAAGAAACTCAAGATTCGATCTGGAGTACAGGTTATTGATATCGATGAAGTTGGAGCGGCCAGAGACGCAGGCATTCAGAAAGGCGATGTCATCACCATGATAGACAATCGGGATATTGATTCAATCGACGTCTTCGAAGATGTTACTGATGAGTTGAAACCGGGTAAGTCGGTTGCATTGCTAGTACAGCGTCGTTCGGGGCCGGTTTTCCTGGCGATTCGCCCTGAAGATAGCTGATTCGATTATTTGATCATTACGTTTTATTATCGAGGATACTGCCACCTGTGCGATGCCATACGCAAAGCACTGGTGGTGTTTTTCTCGATGAGAAAGTTTAAATATCCACGTTGGCATGATTTTCCCGTGCTGTTCACTGTAAATTTTCTGGCCCATTAACTTTCTTTTTGTCTTTGGGCTGTTGATTTACCCTTATATACCGTAAACTTCGCGCTCTTTTAACACCTGCTCGTTAGTTATAGAAATCGACTGGCGATACGCTGCGGCAAATCTGGGGAATAATTAATTTTGCGAATGCAGAACATACGTAATTTTTCAATTATTGCGCATATAGACCATGGCAAATCTACACTCGCGGATCGCTTTATTCAAATCTGTGGCGGTCTTACTGAACGGGAAATGGAAAATCAGGTGCTGGATTCCATGGACCTAGAGCGAGAGCGAGGAATTACCATCAAAGCACAAAGTGTCTCACTCGACTATCAGGCGAAAAATGGTCAGACATATACACTGAACTTTATCGATACCCCTGGGCACGTCGACTTCTCTTACGAGGTGTCGAGGTCACTTGCCGCCTGTGAGGGAGCATTGTTAATTGTCGATGCATCACAGGGAGTTGAAGCCCAGAGTGTAGCTAATTGCTACACTGCAATTGATCTTGATCTGGAAGTTATCCCGGTTTTAAACAAAGTCGATTTACCTGCTGCCGACCCGGATAGGGTTAAACTTGAGATTGAGGAAATTATAGGGCTGGACGCTTCGGAAGCTATTGAAGTGAGTGCCAAGACCGGTATTGGCATAGAGGACCTGCTTGAACAGTTAATAGCGCTGGTTCCGCCACCCAGTGGGGCTTCAGAGCATAAAACACAGGCATTGATTATCGATTCCTGGTTTGACAGCTATGTCGGCGTAATTATCCTGGTTCGGGTGATGGAGGGAAGTATTCAACCTCGACAAAAAATAAAAATGATGTCGACGCGGCGAGATTATCTGGTTGAAAAAGTCGGTATTTTTACACCCAAACGGAAGGATACCGGGATACTACAGGCGGGTGATGTGGGATTTATAATTTCCGGAATTAAGGACATAGAATCTGCCAAGGTTGGTGATACGATCACCCTGAGTCAGAACCCGGCTGATGAGCCACTGGCTGATTTTAAGGAAGTTCAGCCTCGGGTGTTTGCCGGCCTGTTTCCTATCAGTTCCGATGACTATGAAAACTGTCGAGAAGCACTTAAAAAACTAAAGCTGAATGATGCTGCACTGCAGTTCGAACCAGAGACTTCCCAGGCACTGGGTTTTGGATTTCGCTGCGGGTTTCTTGGCATGCTGCACATGGAAATCGTTCAGGAACGTCTCGAGCGAGAATACGATCTGGATCTGATCACGACGGCACCTACCGTAGTCTATCAGGTAGAGACAACTACCGGTGATGTGTTTGAGATTCATAATCCCGCTGATTTGCCACCTGTTAACAAGATCGGTGAAATTCGGGAACCCATTATTCAGGCGAATATCCTGCTTCCAGAGCAATATATCGGAGCGGTAATAGCTTTGTGCATTGAGAAGCGTGGTATGCAAAAAGATATGCAATATCTTGGAAGTCAGGTATCACTGGTTTTTGAGTTACCGCTAAGTGAGGTTGTACTCGATTTCTTTGATCGACTAAAATCTGTCAGTAGGGGTTATGCTTCGTTTGACTATGAGTTTCTGCGATTTGAAGCTTCAAGCCTTGTCAAGCTTGATGTTTTGATAAACAGCGAAAAGGTCGATGCTTTATCGCTCATCGTTCATCGTGAGAATGCAGACTACAGAGGTAGAGAACTCGCTTCAAAAATGAAAGAGTTGATACCGCGCCAAATGTTTGATGTCGCAATTCAGGCTGCAATAGGCTCTAGTATTATCGCTAGAACCAACGTTAAGGCACTACGTAAAAATGTAACTGCGAAATGCTATGGTGGCGATGCAACACGCAAGAAGAAACTACTGGAAAAACAAAAGGCCGGTAAGAAGCGAATGAAACAGGTAGGTAGTGTTGAAATTCCTCAGGATGCATTTCTTGCCGTTCTGAAAGTAGACAGCTAGCCACTGCAAGTCGAGGAATAAAGCTAAATGATTCACTTTGATTTTGAGTTTATATTACTGATTGGAACGGTAATTACAGGTATTATCTGGGTGCTGGATTTTCTGTTTTTTGCCAGGAAAAGACAACAGGCAGCTACCAGTAAAACTTTTCATGATCCAATAGTAGTTGAATATTCGAAATCATTTTTTCCGGTTTTATTCGCGGTTTTGATTCTACGCGGGTTTCTATATGAACCTTTTCGAATACCCTCTGGATCAATGATGCCAACCCTGTTAGTTGGCGATTTCATCCTGGTTAACAAGTTTGATTACGGGCTGAGATTGCCTGTTACGCATACGAAAATTACACCAGGTGATAAACCGAAACGGGGCGACGTAGCAGTTTTTCGTTTTCCTGAAGATGAATCACTCGACTATATTAAACGCGTGATAGGTTTGCCGGGCGACCATATTAGTTATTATAATCGCCGACTATCAATAAACGGAAAACCCTTAACAACTGAATTTCAAAATTCCTATAAAGGGCTTGGCGAGAGCAGTGATTTATTGATAAATCAGGGTTGCGATAATATAAAGGCCGAATGTAAGGTATTCATTGAATCGTTAGGCGAAGTAGATTATACAATGATGACCAATTCTGGCGTGCGATACAGTGCGGATGGGGAGCTATTCGTACCACCTGGACATTATTTTGTTATGGGAGATAATCGTGACCATAGCAATGATAGTCGTTTCTGGGGTTTTGTTCCCGAACAGAATCTGGTTGGGAAGGCAGTAATGATATGGATGCACTGGGATTGGCGAAGTGGTGGTACCGGACTGGATTTGTCCAGGGCTGGAACTCGAATATCGAATTAAGGTGAAGATATGAATTTGATTAATCGAAGTCGACAAAAAGGTGTATCAGGTGTTGGCTGGCTGGTAATGGCGAGTATTTTTGGATTTTTTTTACTCACGTTTTTTAAAGTATTTCCAATGTACTATGAAAGTTACAAGATTACCGGAATTCTCAACACCATACAGGAAGATCCAAGTATTGATGTAAAATCAAAGCGTGCAATTTGGGATAAAATGCAAAAGACTTTTTATATTGATAATATAGACTCAATTAAGGCAGAGCATGTGAAAATGTCGCGAAAGAACAGCCAGACAACAATCTCTATAAACTATGAAAGACGAACACCTTTTGTCGCAAATTTGTTTCTGGTAGGTAAGTTTAATCAGACGATCGTGATTGATCGGTGAGCGTTGCCGGTTTCAATTCAAAAATTGATTACCAGTTTATCGACTACGCACTGCTTGATCAGGCAGTTACTCATAGAAGTGTATCAAGGACTATTAACAACGAAAGGCTCGAATTTCTTGGTGATAGTGTATTAAGCCTGGTTATTTCCGAGTATTTATATAAATACTTTCCAGATATTGATGAAGGAAAGTTGAGTCGTCTGCGAGCGTCGCTTGTTAATCAGCAGTCTCTGGCGATGATAGCGCGCGGTATTTCACTCGGTGAATGTATAAAGCTTGGTGGTGGAGAATTGAAAAGTGGCGGATTTCGGCGTGATTCGATACTTTCAGATACGCTCGAAGCAATAATAGGAGCGATTTATCTTGATGGTGGATTTCAACAGGCATGTAAATCGGTGCGTTATCTGTATCGCAATATGCTGACCGAAATAACAGATAAAATTGACCAGTCACTCAAGGATCCAAAAACTCAACTTCAGGAAATACTACAGTCGAGACAGATTCAGCTTCCTGAGTATCAGGTTATTCAAACTGTCGGTAAAGATCACGATCAAGTATTTACTGTCAGCTGTAAAATTCATGTGCTAGAGATTGAAGCGACAGGTAAAGGTAGCAGCCGCAAGAAAGCTGAGCAGGAGGCTGCGGGCCAGGTACTGAAGCGGCTGAATTAGTGAATACAAAATTTAAAAGCGGCTATATTGCACTAGTCGGAAAACCGAATACGGGAAAATCAACTTTGATGAATGCTATCGTCGGTGAAAAGTTGAGTATCACGGCACATAGGCCACAAACCACGAGACACCAGATTCTCGGTATAAAAACGACTGACGACTATCAGTGTATTTTTGTAGATACACCCGGCATGCACGACAGTCGGCACAAAGCCATTCACCGATATATGAACAGAGCTGCTACAAGTATGCTAGCCGATGCCAATATAGTCTGCGTACTGCTGGATGTGAAGGATTTTGCTGCAGATGATATTAAGATCCTTAATCGTGTAAGTAATCAGAACAACATCGTAATAGTACTTAATAAAATTGACCAGCTCGATAAAAATGCATGCTTACCGGTTATGCAGAAAATTTCGACTGTTATGCCTGACACAGAAATCATACCCGTCTCAGCTCTCCAGAAAGAGAATCTGGAGAATCTGGAAAAATATATCATAAATCACTTACCCTATGGCTTGCCTCATTTCCCCGATGATCAATTAACCGATAAATCGATGCGCTTTATCGTCGCTGAAATCATTAGAGAAAAGCTATTTCGTAGCCTTACACACGAGCTACCGTATTCGATTACAGTCCAGGTTGACCATTATAAAGTTGAGCCAGATATCACTCGTATTTCTGCTACGATCTGGGTTGAAAGAAAAACACAAAAAGCAATCGTCATTGGCAAGAAAGGTAGCCAGCTAAAACAAACCGGCAGTCTGGCAAGAGTAGATATAGAAAAACTCATTGAACACAGGGTGTATCTACAGCTTTGGGTTAAAGTTCGAGACGACTGGTCTGATGATGAGCGATCGCTCGCCGCATTCGGCTACTCCGATGCAAATTAGAGTAACGGATCAACCTGCTTTTATACTGCATAGAAAAGACTGGCAAAATTCAAGTTTGCTGCTCGATTTGCTTACACGAGATTTTGGACGTGTCAGTGTGTTGGCGAAAAGTGGCAAAAAGAGTCGTTCCCGGGGATTGTTTCAGCCATTTAGCAAGTTATCGGTAGGTTGGGCTGGTCGACAGACGCTAAAAACTCTTACGGCAATTGACTCAGTACCAAAGGATATACCAGAATCCTTATATTTACCTCTGTTATACATCAATGAACTTGTGGAGGCTTTTCAACCCGGATTTGAATCCAGTACAGAAATTTTCGCGTTATATGAAGATTTATTAAACCAGATCAAAACCGAAAATATTGAAGCATGCCTACGAGAATTTGAGCGGACCTCGATGCAGGTTTTTGGATATTTACCTGATTTATATTCTGACTGTAAACAGGGTAACCCTGTTAGCCCGGAATGTTGTTATCGTTTTCTGGCCAGCCAGGGACTGACTCCCTGCGAATGTGATGATGACAATGCAGTTGATGGAAAAACCATTCTTTTGTGGAATCAGAGGGACTATACGGATGCTAAAGTAGTACATACTGCAAAAACAATAATGCGTTGCATTATTGACTTTAACTTGCAGGGAAAACGGCTAAAATCACGCGATATCTATCTACAAATGAAAAACTGGGTCTAATTATGGCTATCACACTGGGAGTTAATATCGATCATGTCGCTACATTAAGACAGGCGCGTGGAACGCGATATCCTGATCCTGTGTTTGCGGCGCAAATTGCAGAACAGTCAGGTGCTGATTCGATAACCTTTCATTTACGGGAAGATCGTCGACACATTCAGGAGCGAGATGCGTTGTTGTTGAAGCAGGTTGTTCAGACAAAGCTTAATCTGGAAATTGCAGTAGTAGATGAAATGCTGGATTTTGCCTGTGAACTTAAACCCGAAGACGTTTGCCTGGTTCCTGAGAAACGAGAGGAACTGACAACCGAAGGTGGGCTCGATGTTGTCAGAAACCTGAAACAGGTAAAAGATGGCTGCGTCAGATTAGCTGAGGCGGGAATTCGTGTTTCGCCGTTCATTGACGCCAGCGAGGATCAGATTGATGCAGTGATAGAATGTGGAGCACCCTGTATAGAAATTCATACTGGTCATTTTGCCGATGCCCATGGTGAGCAGCAGCTTCGACATCTCGATATTATAAATAAGGCAATTAGCTACGCACACTCAAGAGGCCTGCGGGTGAACGCCGGGCATGGATTACATTATCATAATGTTGGGGCAATTGCTGTGAACAGGCTGGTAAGTGAATTAAATATCGGGCACGCAATTATTGCTGATGCGGTGTTTAATGGCCTGGCGCATTCGATTCGAGAAATGAAACGTGTCATGTTTGAAGCACAATCGTGATCTCAGGTATCGGTGTCGATATTGCCGAAACACAACGTTTCACTGCACTTTATCACCAATATGGGGATCGATTTGCAAAGCGGATATTAACGCCTCATGAGCAGAATCAACTAAAACAGAGATCTCATCCAGACAGATTTCTGGCATCACGTTTCGCAGCGAAAGAAGCGGCAGTAAAAGCCCTGGGTACCGGATTTAACCATGGTGTTGGATATAAAAGCATCGAGGTAAAAAACGATAGTTTCGGTAAACCGGAACTTGTCTTCTATCGCGAAGCTCTAAACATTATTCGTGATCGGAAAATAAGCAGTGCACATATTTCGATTTCAGATGAAAAACAATATGTCGTTGCCATGGTAGTAATAGAAAGTCTTTAGCAGGTATTTATTCCGTAGTTACAGGAGTGGGTTGCATATATAACTCTACTGTATTTTTAATTTCACTCAACTCTTCAATAATGGCCTGAATTCTGGTGTCGATGTCCTCACTAGGATTTTTCGATATAAACTGTTGAATATCAACTACCTGTTGTCGAATTTTTGGTAGACTTGCATAACAGGTTACGCCGTGTATTTTATGTATTACAAGAGATGCTTTATTGTTGTCTGAAAGATCTCGAGAGCTTTCCAGCTGCTTTTGATATACAGGAATCTCACGTAATAATATTTCGAATATTTGTTTCAAAAGTGAACTGTTATTTGCGCACAGGGATAATGATTTATCCAGGTCTACTGATACTTCAACCGGTTCGTTTCTACTCTGTAGAGTTATTTTCTTACCATTATCGACATCGGGAGCCCTTCCTTGCAAAATAGCTTTTAGCTTTTCTTCGTCTATAGGCTTACTCAGGTAATAATCAAATCCGAGTTCAATAAGCTTTCTGGCTTCGTCATGCATGATATTGGCAGTTAGTGCGACAATTGGTGTCCTATCCTCCGGTTTCTCTTTGCGCATCATTTTTAGTAAATCTTTACCGTCGATATCTGGCATTTGTATGTCAAGGATAATCAGATCAAATTTTGCATTTCGATAGTACTGCATGGCTTCCTGGGCGTGTCCGGCTGCGACAACTTCATGGCCCCAGAATCGGACGAGCTCACATCCCAGAGTCAGGTTAATCGTATTGTCGTCGACCAGCAGTACCTGTTTTACCTTTTTATTGGAGAGGTGCTGCTCGGTAACTTCGGGCTGAGAGCTTTTCATTTCGGGATGATAAATTAAATTTCGTAACTGAGAACTCGTAGTAATAACCGATATAAATTCGAAGCTCTCGACAATATCTGTATCTAATATCAGGCTAGGATCATAATGCATCACAATCACCCGTAGACTGGAAAGTATCTCCTGATCGAGGAGTTCGCCTGGACTAAAAGTGCAATGCCTCAGATCTATCACGACGATATCGACAAATTCAATATTCTGCTGAATAACCTGCGTGGCCAAGTCTATAGGCCTTTCAGTGTCGATTAAGTTGGCCTGAGTCGTTATCTCTGCGCGGTCATAGAGAGACTGTATCTCTTGTAGGCAGATAGATCTGGACGCAAATAGCAGAGCATTCAGGGATGTTTTTTGCGGAGTAAAACTCTGATCCTGATTCACCTGAATCGAGAAAGGTATTTGAATAGAAAACCTTGAACCCTGTCCATATTGACTTGAGAGGGAGATGTCACCACCCATCAGGTTAACCAGGTTCTTGCTGATAACCAGGCCGAGACCTGTTCCACTGTATCGTCGGTTAGATTCTGATTCAACCTGGCTAAATGCTTTGAACAATTCCTGTTGATTTTGTTCAGTGATACCTATACCAGTGTCTTCTACGGTAATTAGTATTTCAACCTGACCGTCTAGTTCCTGCTCAAGTTGCACTTTCACGACGACTACGCCTTCATCAGTAAATTTTACTGCATTACCAATTACATTTAGCAGCACCTGCCGTAGGCGTATTTTATCGCCACTAACACGTCGTGGAGTGTCACTGTAAATAATCAGAATTAAGTCAATATTTTTATTAATTACATTGATGAATAGAATATCGCGTGTCTGTTCAACAATTTCATAGAGATCAAAATCTTGTTCTACGATCTGTAGTTTGCCTGACTCAAGTTTCGAAAAATCGAGTATTTCCTCGATAATACTGGTTAAGTCGATAGTAGACTTCAGAATTATTTCTGCGTATCGCCTTTGTGATGAAGTCAGATCAGACTGTGTCATCAAGTTAATGAATCCCTTGATGCCATTAATCGGTGTGCGGATTTCGTGACTCATGTTTGCCAGAAACTGAGATTTTATCCTGTTTGCATTTTGCGCTTCGTCTCGAGCAAAACCGAGCTCCCGATTTTTTGTTTCCAGATGTGTAATCGCTTCACTCAATTGTTGAGTAGCCTGCTGGATACGGTCGTTAAGATGTTTTCGATTAGTCACCAATGCCTGCGTCATTCGGTTGAAACCTCTTTGCACGGCACCAATCTCGTTATGTTCAACATTATCGATGAGTTCCCCAAGGTGCCCGGTTTCAACTCTACGTAAATGTTCTATCAACTTGTATATTGGTGAGGTTATTCCTCTACTAATAATAGTGGTCAGAATTAATGTCATCACCAGAGCGAAAATAAAAAATACGGACGCGTTACGAATGATCCTGGATTCATTTGCCTGCAGTTGTTCTCTCGATAAATAGATATGTGCCCAACCTACAGGCGTAACTTGGGGGCCTTCTATCTGATCAGGAAAAAAGACATCAGAATCCAAAAAGTTCTGAGACATTATTGGTTGATAATGGTAATAATACTCGGCAGATTTGTCTGACTGGTAATCCTCTGTTACGGATTCAGCGACTAGCTCACCCTGGTTATTATAAACTGCTGCCAGTACGATATCGTCAGTACCTACGGTCTGTTCGAGAATATACTGAATCTGTTGTCCATTCCCTGAGAATAAATAAAATTCAGATGCTCCAGATATCTGACGGATAATTATTCTTCCTTTGTTTTGCAGGATCTCCTGTGCCTGCGTAATACTCGAAGTAACATGGGAATATGTAAAAAAGGCATCAATTAAAAATGCCGGAATGAAAGTAATGAGTAATATCTGATATTTAATCCCAAGTCGGTTCACCGCAACACCTCTTTGAGAAGTATTTTGACCTGATCTGTATCGGGTAATGACAAATCAAGCGAGCGGGCAACCTGAGAGTTAATCGCTATTGAATAGTACCTGGCAAAGAGAATTTGCTCTGAGGGAAGCGAATTCTTTTCGATAAACTGATTGAGCAGATCACCCAAATGTCTACCGATATTTTCAGGTGACGAGTAAATTGATGCTAGTGCGCCTGATTTTACGTGCGCCGGTGAATAACTGATTGTCGGAATACGGCTTCGATAGGCGGTTAGTAATACTCCCTTAAGTGAATTTCGATTGTAAATTCGTTGATCGGGTAGCATCAGTAAACTCGAATTTTGCCTGATTAGCTGCCTTAGGCCTGAAAGCAGATTATCGGGCTTTTTAACCTGTATCTGGTTTAGTACGAGATCATGTTTGAGTAAAAATCTTTGCTGGTTGGTATCGGGTTTGATGAGATCAAAATTGATAACTCCGATCTTTTTTGTATTTAGCAATACCTTGCTAAAGGCCAGATAGCGAACCAACGGCTGGTCAAGTAATACGGTTAGATGTTGCTGACTGGATAGAGAGTGGCTATCAACCTGTTGCCCAGTCTGGTAGGCACTTATCAATTTTTTTTCCGGGAATCGTGAGGAAACTATTCTGGTCGCCTCTGCACCGAGTGAAATGATCAAATCACTCTCTGCTACCTTCGCGATTTGATCGGTATCGGAATGGATATCAGTAACTCTGAATTGTACTGCCCTGTCAGCGTGATTAAGCAGGGTCTGGATAGTATTGTTGTAGTAACTGTTATCGCTGCTTTTTACGATCCCTATGCGGACATCACTATTTCCAGATGCAACTGTGTAGTTGAGAGAGACCAGAGCGGTAATCATACCGACCAAAAGCTTCCAGATTGTTAGAATTTTCCCTTGCATGCAGTTTTAGAAACCGCCAGATATCCGAAGTAAATAGCTGCGTTCATTTACGTTCTCGGCAACATAGTCGGTAAATTCATCGAGTAGATTCTGGCCAATTAGCTCAAGTCGTGTTTCGCTGTCGCTATCCAGTAAAAAAGTATAACGTAGATCGAATTTGGTATAGGAAGGAAACTCATCCTTGGCGTCGAACCATTCCATTTTGTCAACGTAGTATAGCGATCCGGACAGGCTATGTGCTGCATTCCATTGATAGTGAGTTGTTAAAAAACCAGACGATTGTGGAAAAGACATTTCTATATTGGGGTTATCTGTATCGACACTAACAAAACTGAGGCCGCTTCTGATTTCCAGCCCTGGTGTTGGCGAAATATCAAATGCTATCTCGACTCCATTGACTCGAAACGAATCGACATTATCGGAAGATGTAACAGAAATATCGCCCAGAACAGGATTGATCTCTTCAAAAGAAACGTCGTTTATGAAACTGCTAATCTTATAGGTAAACACTTTCACATCACTAGAGATTCTTTTGTCTACAAACTGACTGTGGAGACCAACTTCATAAGCGACAAGATCTTCTGGGTGAATATCAGGGTTGCCCTGAAAAGTTTTAACATCCAGATCTAGATCACCAATACCGGGCACGGTAGTATTGGCTGAAAATACGGTTAAACCACTATGCTCGTAGAGTATTGGGTTTCGTTTCGCCCGTGACACAACAAAGCGCACAACATGACTCTGATCTAACATGTGTAAAACAGAAAAACGTGGGGAATACTCCACTTCTGTGATTGTGGAATCTTCCACAGTAGTGCCCAGATCAAGAATCCAGTTTTTTCCAAACCGCCATTCTATATCGGTAAACAGTCGTGAGGTGTCGATGTCGTGGAATTTGTTGTCATTGAGCAGGAACAGGGATTTAACACTGTCTTTACGAACACTGGCACCATAGACAATACGAAATTCAGAATCAACCTGCTCGGTCTGTATGAATTCCAGATCTGTCCGATCAGAGCTTCGATCAAAGTCAATAAATGTAGAAATGGGAAATCCGGCTAGTGTAATAGGGCCAGGTTGAAAGCTGTCAGCGACATCCTGACTGGTATGAGTCAGCCGAATATTAGTGCTGCTATCGGATCGAATCTGTTCCCAGTTAATGTTTATGTAACTGTTGGTGGCATCTTCATCACGCTCCAAATTGTCCGTATTTCCTTCCTCGCCTTTACCGCTCAGGGAATTGCTGGTTCCTGTGAGTAGCGTCCAGAATTGATTGTTGCTGGCCTGATAGTCCAGTCGAAAATTCAGCTTGCTGGTCTCCTTGGAGTCAAATACGTTAGCAAATCCATCGTCTTTAATAGTTCCGGCACTAAAACGCCAGTCCAGATTATCTATCTGATAGCCAAACCTGAAGTAGGCGTCGGTGACATCAGGATAAGAACCAAAACTACTGGTCAGCG
>JAAEOZ010000529.1 GCA_024222685.1 Gammaproteobacteria bacterium
GGGCATACGCAGGCGCAGCAAAACGTGGTGCAAGCAAATAATGTAGGCAAATCCATGGATTCAGTCGCAGCTGCGGTTACCAAGATCAATGATATGAATCTGCAAATCGCAACCGCATCTGAACAGCAAAGCGCGGTTACCGAGGAAATGAACAATAACCTCAATTCTATTTACGATGAATCGGAAAATACGCTCGTCGCGACACGCGATACCAGCGAGGCTTCTCAACATGTCAAAGAGATGGCTACCAGCCTGCAGCAGGCGGTAGGTTACTTTAAAATCTGAATGCCGCGCTTACCAGCAGGTGGATTTCTCCAAAACTGATTCTTCTGCTTCTATCGCCTCGGCTTCTGCCTTACCGCGCAGCAGGATTGACTGCGCCTCAGCCGTGTTCAGTTCACGGATACTTCTACAGTAACCGGCATTTGCTCCCTGGTGATTCATCAATGTCAGTTCTGAACCAGGTTCCCGGGATCATATGGTGAATCCTCAATAATCCGAGCACTATAACGCTCGCCAAGAATTTCCGCCTCCAGTTCTTCCGTGGAATTAAGCACATCAATATCGATATAGCCCAGGGCTATTACTTTCTTCAGCGTATGCCCGTAACCACCCGAGGTGATTCGTCCGAC
>JAAEOZ010000530.1 GCA_024222685.1 Gammaproteobacteria bacterium
AGTACATCTTTACGATAGGCGATCAAAGTCGCGTAAACATCGTTACCAAGAATAAATTCACCTCGTAGACTTTCTGGCACTTCACTGACATGCTTACCTGGCCCACCCTTTGGCGCAATGGGTTCAAGATAGCCTAAATTAACCAAAGACTGGTGCGATGACTTTGATAAAAGCGCACCATCCCAGGTGTAGTTCTTTGCCTCAACCATCGCTTTCATCATACCGGTAGGTTCGTGTTCGCCCTGAATGCCGACGACCTCAATACCCGTCTCAGCCTTGAACGGATCATAATAGGCCGCTTTGAAACCAGCAGTGAATGGCCCGCCCGGATCACGGACTGTAATTTTGCGCCCGCCTGCCCGGGCTGTGTGTATGTAGGGTGCAGTCAGTATTGTTGCACCAGCGGCGGCAGTCGTGGTGAGAAAAGATCGGCGAGAGATATCGCCGAGTCTGGAACTTTTAGGCGAATTTTCATTTGACATATTGGTTACTCCTTTCAGTTTTGAGTGATTGTTTGGTTTTTTTTTAAGAATATATGGAAACAACCTATAAGAACAAATTGTTAATATCTTTAATTCCATAGATTTATTGAATACAATCTAACCGTGGGAACAAACCTTTCTATCCGACAATTACGAACATTCAGCGAGATCATGCGCACTGGCTCGGTCAGTGCTGCATCCAGGGCGTTGAATCGAACTCAGCCTTCCGTCAGTGCCATGCTAGCCAAACTCGAAACCGAACTGGGATTTGAGTTGTTTGAAAGGCGACAGGGGCGGTTAGTCCCTAAACCAGAAGCACATTTTTTATTTGAGGAAGCC
>JAAEOZ010000531.1 GCA_024222685.1 Gammaproteobacteria bacterium
GCCATCGGGACGCACAAAACCAGCCAGTGCCATCAGAAGCGTCGTTTTGCCCGAGCCCGATGGCCCAAGCAGCGTCAGGAATTCGCCTGCGGCAATATTCAGCGACACATCATCGAGCGCTTTGAACGATCCGTAGGCCTTGCACAGACTGGATATTTCGATGGGAAGGGATTGGGCAGAAGATGACATACGGGGCTCCTAACCTGAGAAAAATGGGCGCAGTGCAAATAATTTGATAAAAATGGGCACCACGCCCAGGTGGATTACTGCTGGATCAGCGTGTCAAACTCTTCGGTCAACTCACCCAACTGGCCGATGTAAAATTTCGGGTCGACCAGAAGCTGCTTGCCGTAGTTGCTGGGATGCGTGTTAACTTTGATGGCCGTCTCTTCGGGGATAATGCCTGTGTCAAACGCGCCGGCGTTCACCGGGCCCAGAGGCATCGTCATCGCTAAACGTGCCTGCGATTTGGCACTCAACAACTCGTTGATCAGACGCATGGCGTTGCCTTTATTCGGCGCACCCCTGGGCACCAGCAAACAGTCGATATCCATGGTGCCGCCGTCAAAGGCATAGGCTACGTCGATGCCCGAACCCATCACGCTTTCCACGCGATTATGGCCCATGTGGATCATATCCACCTCACCATCACGCAGTAATTGTGCTGATTGAGATCCGCCACGATACCAAACAGTTACCTTGGGTGCGATCTCTCCCAACTTGGCCCAGGCGCGGTCCTTGCCCTCATCTGTTGCCAGCAGGTCATAGACCTCTCCCATGGGCACACCGTCGGCCATCAGCGCGGCCTCAAGGTTGTAGTTCACCTTGCCATGCATGCCGCGCTTTCCAGGAAATTTCTCCGTATCCCAGAACTCTGCCCAGTTGGATGGACCATTGTCGCCAAAGACATCCTTGCGATAGGCGATCACCTTGGTGAAGTTGATGAAGCCGATGTAGTTTTCATGGATCAGCCCCTCGGGGATACCCGTTGTGTCGACAATCGAATAATCGATCGGCTCAAGGCTGCCCTCTCGGCTGAGTGTTTCACACGAGGGCAAATCCTGCTCAGTCACGTCCCATGCGACGGCTCCCGCCGTGATCTGCGCGCGCACATCCTGAATACCGTTTGTCGTATCTTCCTTGACTGTGACACTCAATGTGCTGGCTGCAGGTTCTAACATTGCTGAGCGTAAAGCATCCTGAAATGATCCACCCCAGGACGCGAATACGACCTGCTCACCGGCATGAACCGACAGACTTCCACCAGTTGTGAGCAGTACAGACGCGAGTACTGTGCAAAATGATCTCCTCGAAATTAAGTTTAGAAAGCTCATAAAATATTCTCCCCATTATTGATCGTTTATGTCGTTTCGAACGTCGAAACATCGTTTCGAAATTGAAATATACGGTTTTTATACTGAAAGTCAAGAACACTGTGTTGATTTGCGACCAGGATTGACCCACTAAGGGCATGTTATTGCACCCAAAACTGTCACCATTTTGTTGAAGGAAATTGGACAAACTTAAACCTTTTTGAAATTGAATAGTATTCTTTGAAATAGCAGAAACCCCTTGTTATCAACGGTTTCCAACATCACAGCACCACTGGCACACTAGCTGAGCTTGATGGGTAATCAGGATAGATTTAAAACATCCTTTTAAATCATCTTATACGAAGTAGTCTTATGACAAATTTGCCATTTTAGGCTTCTGCCCATATACCTGTTTATGGGTAAATCCACAATGGGTATTGTCTTTTTATCGATATTTCCGCTTTCACTAGACCTGCTACAGAGCATGCCTTTCGTCGCCATAAGCTGGCGCGAGCAAAATAATCAGCCCTACAGTAAGGTATGAATGACTGACAAAACTTGACCAGAAAACCAACCGGGTTCAATCTTACCAAACAGTTCCAGTAAACCATCAGAATTCAATACTATGTCCAGTAATCCTGATTTTTCAGACTCCTTTCAGCAGGCGCTATCGGCTAGCCGATTACCGAAAGAACAGGCAAGTTCTCTACCGGCAGATTGTTATCACTCAGAAAATATTCTCCAACAGGAGACCGAGGCCCTGTTTCGCCGTCACTGGCTAGGTCTGGGAAGAGCCGACCGATTTAACCAGCCGGGTCAGTACGAAACTATCGAGATCGCAGGTGTACCGGTTTTACTCATTAGCGACCGGCAGGGCAAATTACATGCATTTAACAATGCCTGCCGCCATCGAGGCGCGCGCCTGCTCGACGGCGAAGGTAAGTGTCGAACATTACGTTGCCCCTTTCACGGCTGGGTCTACAATACAGATGGTCAATGCGCCGCTGCGACGCATATGGAAGAGTCGTTAAATTTTGATAAATCCCAATTAAGCCTGATCGAGTTTGCTTTGGAAATACACGCGGGATTTATCTTTGTCTGTTTTGCACCGGAACCACCTGATTTCAAAGCACATATCGGTGACTTCGATCAATTCCACAGTCCCTGGCCGCTTGCCGATCTGGTATCCAAACGTCGGCAAAGCTTTGAAGTCGCCTGCAACTGGAAACTTTTTCTTGATGTCTTCAACGAGTATTACCATCTGCAATACGTACACCCTGATTCAATAAATGGACTTTACCTCAAGCCCGACCCCGGTGACGCAACAACCGGCAACTACACCACCCAATTTGGCGAAACCGAGGGCACCGGTGGATTACTCGAGAGCCAGCAACAGTATGCTTTACCCAATATCCCCGGTCTGCAGGGACGAGCTACCAGGGGTACGCGTTACACCTGGGTTTTCCCGAATATGGCTTTTGCCGCCAGCAAAGATGCCATGTGGATTTACGAGGCTTATCCACTGAGTGCACAACGTTGTATCGCCTACCAGACGCTGTGCTTCCCGCAAAATGCTATTGCCTTAACAGATTTCGATGCCAGAGTTCAGTATTACTATGAGCGTTTTGACGCTGCGGTTGCCGAAGATGGTATTGCACTCGAAAATCAGCAAAAAGGACTGGCCTCACCTTATTCAGAACCCGGCCCGTTTTCGCCGAGCATGGAACCGAGTGTGGCAGATTTTACTCACTGGTATGCTGAGCAAATGATGTCAGGTTAAATTGTTACCCCAACGCTCCGTAGCTGCACAATTCATTGCGCCCAGATTTATCCGGCTCGCCGGGCAGGCATTAGACAGCAGATTGACCAAATCGTGAACTGAATCATCTGACTCTTCGATCCTGTCAACCAGAGTCTGCATAGCATCTTTTTGTATGCATTCTCCGGGAGACGCTCCGGGTTCCTGAGTACATTCCCGGCAATTGAGACAAAACTGAATGGGAGTGTCCCGCAGATGTGCATCAATACAATCTAAGCTGTATATGTTTGAAAGTATTGTCCAGATGTTAAACTAGCTACCATGCTTTATGACTACGTAATCATTGGTGGAGGCATTGTTGGCATTTCAACTGCCTGGCAATTACAGACCTTAAATCCCGAAACTAGCGTCTTATTGCTGGAAAAAGAAGACAGGCTGGGGCAACACCAGACCGGACACAATAGCGGTGTTATTCATGCAGGTGTTTATTATACACCGGGTAGCCTGAAAGCTGATTTCTGTCGGCGCGGTGCGAGCGCAACCATTGAATTCTGTAAGACTCATAATATCGATTTCGAACAATGTGGCAAACTGCTGGTTGCAACCGATAGAGAGGAATATCACCGCATGCTCGCACTTGCTGAGCGTTGCAGGGAAAACGAAATCAAGGTGGAACTCATCGATGCCAATGAATTACTTGAGCGCGAGCCTATGATATCCGGCGTCGCTGCGATTTATGTCCCTGAAACAGGCATCGTAAATTATCGCAAGATTGCTGAAACCATGGCGAAATTATTTACTGAGGCCGGTGGAGACATACGGATCGGACATAAGGTTACCGGTTTAACGGAAAACAATGATCACGTTCGTGTCGACATTCACAGCAAGGCAGGACATTTAAGCATTAAATCCAAATTCCTTATCGCCTGTGCAGGACTGGCGGCTGATCGTGTTGCCAGTTCAATGAAATTACCAGTTGATTTTCGCATCATCCCGTTTCGAGGAGAGTATTACCGACTTTCCAGCCGATGTAATAACATCGTCAATCATTTAATTTATCCGATTCCAGATCCCGATTTACCTTTCCTCGGTGTTCATTTAACCCGAATGATCGATGGCTCAATCACTATCGGGCCGAATGCCGTGCTCGGTTTCAAACGTGAAGGCTACGACAAATTTAATTTTAACCTGCGTGACTGCTGGGATACCTTCAGCTTTCCCGGATTCTGGAAGCTGGCCAGGAAAAACTGGCATAGTGCAAAGGAAGAATTTAGAAATTCATGGGAAAAAGAACGATATCTGAAACAGGCGCAGAAATATTGCCCACAACTGGAGATATCAGACCTTGAAAGCATTCCTGCCGGGATTCGTGCACAGGCGGTTTTATCCGACGGTTCACTGGTGCACGATTTTCTTTTTGTCGAAAGTAAACGCAGCCTGCATGTCTGCAATGCGCCTTCACCGGCAGCAACATCGGCGATACCGATTGGGAAATATATTTGTGAGTTGGTGAGTAAGGATGACTGAGTAGCTTAAAGGACACTGCCTGATATAGATCAGGACAGGATTCATGCCATAAGACAGGCACAAAAAAAGCTCTTCTAATGAGAGCCTTATATTCTCTTACAGGACGGGGTACTAATCCCGGTGGTAGATTTTGCTATCACAACGATTAATATACGCCCTGAATAATTGGAAGTCAAAACATCGAAAGAGGAAATTTACTGGAAGTTGATACAGGTCTCGTTGTGGATATTTTCCGGCTGAATTATATTTACTTCGCCGGAAACAGAGCCTATAAATAGCTCAGGAGCACTTGCTCTTTCAAGGCCTGACCAGAGCTGAAAATGGACATTAATTTGTTGATCCTGTCAGGTCTTTATTTATAGTGCGTGTAAAATAGTCAAAATAATGATGCGTTGTTTCCTTTTCAGTTTGCTTATCCTTGCTTCGCCAGGCGCCATACCCTGGTACCAGGAATCTGGCAGCGAAGTATCAGGAGTAGGGGCATACGATATCACTGGGCGTCAGGCCCTTCTAATAGCATTTAACAGAAAAAATGCCTGCAATTCCGCGAGTCTCTGGCTTGATGGGTCTTTGCGTGACCAGGGCCTTTCGGATAAATCCCAAACTACAAAAGCCATATTGAAAGTAGATAATTATCAGAGCTGGGTCCTCCCACTTGAATTCATTAAAACTAATAATTGGCTTCCTGGTTTCTGGGTTCTCAAACAGGAGATTTCATCGGAGATTATTCAGCAACTTCGGAAAGGCAACTTATTAACTATATCGGTTGGGAAATATGGATACTCGTGGAGCCTGACTGGATCAAACACTGCTATAAGATCTGCTTACATCGCCTGCTAAAAAGAACCAATCCACTGTTTCTCGCAGCTGAATGTAATCTGAGTCCCACAAAAAAATCATCCTCCCGTTAATCTGGGGTTCACTATAATCGACTAAGATCAGGTTTTCGATACAAGGAAGCCGATTATGTCTCACGCGCAGAATTTATCCGACCCGGCCAGCACCAGGCGTTTGCTTGAAAACCTTAGCCTGGCTATCGATGAAGCAATGTTAGTTCGAAAGATTGTTAATATAAGCGACCAGATTCGACGAATTGAATATCTTCCCGAGCAGACTGGTAGAGTTCAGTTTTTGAAAAATAAAATCCTGGATCTTGAAAATCTATTGGCAGATGTTAGAGGTCAGGCTTTATAAATATTCGAATTCAAGAAACAAAAAAAGGCATGCTGTACCGGTACTGAAGATGAACGGTCCCTGTGTATGTGTTATGGGATATCTACTTTAAGACCAATCCCGAGGGTCGTGCATTCTGTTATATCACCTTCCGGACAGGGTTTTATATCGATTTTTTCTGCATTTGAATCAAAGTGGCAGGTCATAGCGCCCCTGAGTTCCAGACTCCAGTTTTTCCCATCTGTATTTATACCGCCGAGGCACTGTTCTCTTAAAGCAGGGTTTTCATCAGTTCTATTGAGATTACCCAGCAGACTGCCACAGTCATTTTGATAACCGGTATTGCTTTCTTTTGTTTCCTTTGAAAATAGAGTAGTGCTTTCTGGATCAATAACAAGTGAAGGGTAGTGGTGCCGACCATAGGTTATGCGCAGATCTATCCTGCCCTGTACAATATCAACCGGGTCGTTTTCTACCCTGAGCTCCATTCCGGTGCGAGTTTCTCCTGATAAATAACTGGAGAGTTGAGGAGTCAGCCAGCGCTCCGCCAGGGAAGGTATTACACTGATCACAAGTTAATCTTTTGCAATGCAAAAATTAATCTATTGACTCCAACAGTATTTTCTTTTGGAATCTTATCTCAGACTATATGCAGAGCAACTATTATGAGAGACCTTATTGACCTCGAGGCCTACCCCCTGGATCAGCCTGAGTGCGCGGCATATTCTGCACTTGTTCAGCGTTGCCGTTGCGATCTGGCCAGCGGCGGAATGTTTAA
>JAAEOZ010000532.1 GCA_024222685.1 Gammaproteobacteria bacterium
CCAGTCTCGATTGCAATCTGTACAATCCAGGCAGGCTTAGAGTAGGTAGGGTATTGCCTAGGAGCCTGTCGAATTTCGGGAAAATCTACTGGGGCGATGGGAAACCGGACCATTTTCTCGATCTTTTTCGTTGCGTAGTTCCCACTATGCGTCTCAAAAGATCAAAAAATGGGCTCGATTTCCCACTCGCCTCGCTACGATTCCCTAAATCCGACAGGCTCCTAGGCAATTCCCGGCCTACTCTAAGCCTGCCTGGATTGTACAGATTGCAATCGAGACTGGCGTGACATAAAAAACTCGGCAAACCAACTGGCTAGTATCTGCGTATCGGCACTATTACCGTACATCGATTGCAGCGCAGCTTCGGTAACATCTTCGGGTACCACGGTTCCAACATAGGTCTCGAGTAACGCTGTTTCATACGATTCCTCAAACTCCGGGTGTGCTTGAACGCTGATCATCGAATCGCCGTAGCTAAGCCCGGCAAAAGGACAAAACTCAGAACTTGAAAAGACTTTCGCGGACTTCGGACAAGTAACAACCTGGTCCTGGTGAAAGGCATATATCCCGACCGACTGCGATTCGTCGCCCATCCATGAATGAACCTGGTCAATACCATACTGATGCAAACCCACACCCCAACCCTTGTCAGACTTGATCACTTCACCACCAAGCGCCTGGGCAATAATCTGATGTCCGAAACATACCCCGATCAATGGAAGTTCGGTGTTCGCCAACTCACGAATAAAGTCTTGCAGCGGCACCATCCATTCCAGATTTTCATATACACCGTGACGCGACCCTGTTATCAACCAGCCGTCACAATCGTAAATCGATACCGGCATCTCCCCGCACAGCACACTAAAGGCCTGGAATTCGAAGGTACGCCCTGAGAGACCCAAAAAGCGTTCAAACATGATGGGATAGGGATCGAAACGAGTCGCCATCTCTTCGCGTAGCAATCCGGCTTCAAGGATTCCGATTTTCATGGTTATTTCCCGATCTAAAGCGTACATTTTAGTCAACGGTGGCTGTCCACCGTTGAATATTCGTTTGCTTGATTCATTAATGTGATCATATTCTATCGGCTAAACAAGACTGTTAGCAACAGTGGCATTGGTGAAGTACTGGAATTTGTGATTAAATAATTCACTCAGCTTCCACAGACCACATGAATGAAATCAAGTGATACAGACAGCTTAAAGTTACTCATAATAAAAAAATCGGATGACTTGAAAACCCATCAGTGGGTTTACCAGTTACTGCGTAACAATCTGCTTTGTGGCCGTATCGAACCAGGAAAACCGCTGACCATTCGTGGTCTCGCGGAAATATTTCAGGTAAGTCCGATGCCGATTAGAGAAGCGCTGCATCGCCTCGCATGCGAGGGTGCAGTGGAGGTCAAAAACAATCGGCGGGTCATCGTACCCCTGATGACCGCGGAAAAATTTAGCGAACTCTGCGATTTGCGAATATTGCTTGAAACCCACGCCGCAGAAGGCGCTTTACCCTATATAAAAGAACAGGATATAGAAATTCTTACGCAAACCGATGCCAAAATCGATGCGGCGGTCGAACACAATAATGCCGACGACATAAGCCTGCTAAACCAGGAATTTCACCGCTATCTGTATTCTGCCAATCCGTTCCAGATCTCAGTCCCGCTAATCGAAAGCCTGTGGTTACAACTTGGGCCTTTCTCGCGCATCGCAATCAATAAACTGGAGAAAGTCTACCTGGTAGACCGCCATGCAGAGGCACTTGAGGCCTTGAAACAGAGAAATCTGTTTGGATTACGATGCGCAATCGAGGCCGATATTCGTGACGGAATAGCATCAATTAATACCGTCCCGGGGATTCATGACTACTTTCAGGGCGTGGCCTAAGAACCGTTTTTTAACAAAATTAGTGATCACGAAATACTTCATCCGAACTTTTCTCAGAACAGGGCCGTGTAGCCAATGAAATATTTCAGTGATGACAAAATGAAAGCTAAATAGCTGGAAAATATTGCCATGAATCACCGCAACAGCAACAAACTGATCCGTGAAATCAACAAGTTTTTAAAAGCCAATCCCGAGGTCTGGCAATTCGAAGTTCTGGCTTCCGATATTTGCGGGCATTTCTTCGGCAAGCGCTACCCGATCAACAAGCTGGAGTCGTTCGCACGTGAAGGACTCGCCATGCCGGCAAGCATGTTTACG
>JAAEOZ010000533.1 GCA_024222685.1 Gammaproteobacteria bacterium
AAATACCTTCAGATCGAATGACAACGGTGAATATATCCTATGCTTGCATAGCAGTCTGAGTTCATCGAAGCAATGGAACAGGTTTGCACTGGGAGCCAGCGCCTCTTATCACGTTGTTGCCTCGGACCTCTGCGGTTATGGAAGCAGTCCGATAGGAAAATACCTAAACGGTGCGATGTCGCTTGACGATGAAATAGACCTTCTCGTTCCAGTGCTGAAAACCCTGTCCGGGCCAATCCATCTGGTGGGCCATTCATACGGTGCCGCCGTTGCGATCAAGCTCGCGATGGCATTTCCTGAACGGTTTAGCAGTCTGACTGTCTATGAGCCTGTTCTGTTTTCGCTTCTATTTTCGAATCCGAATACACAACAAATGGCTGGCGAGGTCATGCGAGTGATGAGCAATATTCAAATTGATTGTCGGCTAGGTCAAACAAACGAAGCAACGCGCAAGTTTATCGACTTCTGGTCAGGATCGGGCACCTGGAATCAGTTCCCAGGCGAGCGGCAAACGGAAATGTCGGCAAGAATTGAGGTAGTTCTGTCGAATTTTAGAGCACTATTGGCTGAACAGGACACACTGCAAAAATTGGGGGAACTGAACATCCCGACGCTTTGTCTTTACGGGCTGCAATCACCATCACTCAGTATAAAAATCTCCAAAATGCTCGGCAAAATAATGCCGGATATCAGGCTGCAATCGCAAGTGGACATGGGACACATGGGACCGATTACGCATGGTCAACAAATAGATCAGCTAATCACAGATTTTATTCACCTCAATAGTGATAACGGCCACGACATGGCAGCCTAGCCATAACAGAGATTTGGAACTAGAATTTGCCGTGGTCAATCACAAACATGCAAAAAATTTATGCAACGGAACGAGTTGCTGCCTGCTAGGCGGATATTTCCGCTGCATCATGCCTCCAGATCTTCTCGTGGCATGGTTTCAAGGCCAGTCTGCAGAATCATTCCCCTCCCTAAATTAATCTGCGCTCATCCAGTCAGCGATGGCATCGGAACAGCGATAGACCGTGCCGTAAAGAGGCTTAGCAAATTTTGCTATACTTTCAGCTTCGCCATGTTATCCAGCGGGGTAATAGCCGTCAGAATTTTTTGTGTTGAAAAGGCTGCAGATACCACGAACAGATACTTATGACCTCATGATACGCCAGGTACCACGATGGTTCGATCACTAACACCGACCAGCTACAAAAAACACCACTCAAAAATTGTGCATTGCACAATAAATCAAAAAAAGCTAAAATCAGGTAATCAAAAATCCAGTTATAAACCAAATTCAAGTGCCTGCGCACCAGGAGATTGCCATGAGCGATGCAACGCCAGAATCGTTATTCAAGAAGTATGCTGAAGAAGGTCATCGTGTATTTAAAGATTTTTCGGTGACAGAATCACACGAAATGGCAATGCAATTTGCAAATTCCTGGAACACCATCATGACCCGCGCGATTGACAGTCCTGAAGAGTGGTTCAAGTCTGTTTCCGGATTTTACCATGACCAGTTTCGAGCCTGGATGAATATGTTTAACCCTTCGGCCGAACCAGTTGTCGAGCACGAGCCCGGTGATCGACGCTTTGCCGCGGACGAGTGGAGCGAAAGCCCGCTGCACAATTATCTGAAACAGTCTTATTTGCTGTCGTCACGCTGGTTAACCGGTATGATTTCAGAGTCTACTCTGGATGAGACCTCGAAAGCCAAATGTGATTTTTATACCCGCCAGTTTATAGATGCGATGTCACCATCCAATTTTGCATTAACCAATCCCGAAGTGCTCAGGGAAACCCTGGACAGCAAGGGCCAGAATCTGGTGAAAGGTCTCGAAAACCTGATGCAGGATATCGATAAGGGTCGCATCAGTATGACCGATGAAAACGCGTTTGAGCTGGGTAAGAATCTTGCAACAACGCCGGGCTCAGTGGTATTCGAAAATGAAATGATTCAGCTGATTCACTTCAAACCAATGACTGAGACAGTTAACGAACGTCCTGTCCTGATCGTGCCGCCCTGTATTAATAAATACTACATTCTCGATCTGTCCGAGCACAACTCTTATGTTCGCTACTGCCTTGAGCAGGGCAATAATGTGTTTATCATTTCCTGGAGAAATCCTGACGAGTCACTCGGAGACAAGACCTGGGACGATTACCTTGACGAAGGAACGATTCCGGCGATTGACGTGGTCAGGAAAATCACCAAAGCGAAAAAAATTAATGGTGTCGCCTGGTGTATCGGTGGAACATTGCTGGCCACTACCATGGCTGTACTGGCAGCGAAAAGGAAAAAACCTTTTGCGACCGCGACCTTTTTTACTACTTTACTTGATTTTTCCGACCCTGGAGAACTGGGCGTTTTTATTGACGAATCACAGGTCAAACAACACGAACATAAGCTTGCCGAAGGCGGTGTCATGCCAGGCAAGCAACTGGCAACGACCTTTACAATGCTGCGTGCTAACGATTTAGTCTGGAACTACGTCGTGAATAATTATATGAAAGGAAAAACTCCGCCACCTTTCGATATTCTTTACTGGAATGGCGACTCTACCAATATGACTTCAGCCATGTATACCTGGTATCTGCGTGAAATGTACCTTGAAAACAAACTCGCCAAGCCCAATGCGATTGAGCTCTGCGGCGTACCGGTAGACCTGGGTAAAATCGATTGCCCGATTTACTGCCTTTCGGCCATCGATGACCATATTGCACCCTGGAAAACTACATTCATTTCTACCGAATTACTTAAAGGTGATATGCAGTTTGTACTTGCTGCGAGCGGTCACGTCGCTGGTGTCATCAATCCCGCGAGTAAGAATAAGCGTAATTTCTGGGCTAATGGTGAGCTCGGTAAGGGTGCTGATCACTGGCTGGAAACAGCGGAAAATGTTCCCGGTAGCTGGTGGAGCCACTGGGATGAATGGTTGAAAGCTCAGGGTGGCAAAGAAGTCTCTGCAGAAAACCAGTACGGAGACGAGAAATTCCCAGAGCTGGAGCCGGCACCGGGCTCATTTGTTCTTGCCAGGGCGGTTTAGCTCATTTCTGATTCGGGGTGTAGCAGCTACGCCCCGAGATTCAGGACAATCAGTGGACCGGTCATGATTTAATCCGTTGCATCCCGGGGTCGAATAACGGCTTTAAATGCACATGGGCATTTACCCGCTGTCCGGCAACCTCAAGCTCGTAGTCACCGCTCATAATATAGTCGGCATCAATAACCTGATCGTGGCGTACATACCCATAACCTATCGACAGACCCAGCGTATAACCGTAGCCACCACTACTTAACCAGCCAACCCGTTTACCATTTCTGTATATAGTTTCCCTGCCCAGTAATATGACATCATCGTCATCAACGGTAAATCCGGCCAGTATTTTTTTAAGCCCGCTTTTTTTCTGGTCCAGCATAGCAGGGCGACCTTTAAATTCGATATCGGATTTCATTTTTAACGCCCACTCAAGTCCTGCTTCCAGCGGCGTATGATCGGGTCCGATATCCGAACCCCAGGCGCGATAGCCTTTTTCCAGGCGTAAGCTTTCTATTGCGCGATAGCCGGCATTATGCAGTCCGTACACTTCACCCGCCTGCATAATCGTCTGATAAACCTGGGTCGCAAATTCTACCGGCAAATGAAGCTCCCATCCCAGTTCCCCGACATATGTCAGGCGTATGGCGTTAACCGGGCATCCACCTATGCCAATGGTTTTCATCTGAGCAAAGCCAAAGGCCTGGTTGGATAAATCATTGCGAGTTACTGATTGTAATATCTTGCGTGCATTTGGACCCATTATGGACAGCACCGCGTGGGCCGACGTTAAGTCGAATAACTGAACATTTAAACCTTCGGGAATGTTACGGTTGATCCAGTCAAAATCGTGAGTTGCGAAGCCGGTGCCGGTAACAATGTAGTATTCATCCCTGGCGATTCGAGCCACGGTAAGATCACATTCTATGCCACCTCTGTGGTTTAACATCTGTGTGTAAATTACCGAACCGACTGGCTTGCCAACATCGTTGGCGGCAATCCAGTTTAATGCTTTTTCGGCATCCGGGCCTTTCAGCGAAAACTTGGCGAATGAAGATTGGTCAAATATAACTGCGGCTTCGCGTGCGGCTTTATGTTCACGAGCTACCGCCTGAAACCAGTTCTGGCGCCCAAAGCTGTAACTATCCTTAGCGATTTCACCTGCGGTCAGATCTGCAAACCAGTTCGGTCTCTCCCAGCCGAGTTTTTCGCCGAAGCAGGCACCCTGTTGCTTTAGCAATTCATACAGTGGTGACTTGCGACAGGGCCTGCCAGTTTCGTTTTCTTCATAGGGCCAGGTCATCGTATAGTGTTTGCCATAGGCTTCCAGTGTTCGTGTACGCACCCAGTCGGTATCAAAATGTGGTCTGCCAAAGCGGCGTATATCAACCGGCCAGAGATCGAAGGGCGGTTCGCCTTTGTCTACCCATTCTGCCAGCGCCATACCTGCGCCACCACCGGAAGCAATGCCAAAGGCATTGAATCCAGCGCCAACAAAAAAATTTCGTAGCTCAGGTGCTTCGCCTAAAATAAAATTGCCATCCGGTGTAAAACTTTCAGGACCGTTAGTGAGCTGTTTTAATCCAGCAGATTGCAGTGCAGGAACACGTTCGAATGAAAGCGCCATTAGTTGTTCAAAGTGATCAAAATTTGAATCCAGCAGGCAGTAATGAAAACCCTGTGGAATTCCATCGATAGCCCAGGGTATGGGATTGCGCTCGTAACCACCCATCACCAGCCCGCCGACTTCCTCCTTGTAATAAGTTAATCGATCCGGATCGCGCAATGTCGGTAGATCGGGCTCAACTCCCTCAATCGCTTCAGTAATCATATACTGATGTTCAATCGACACCAGCGGTACATTGACACCCACAGTAGCTGCTAACTGACGTGTCCATTGCCCGGCACAGCAGATTACCATTTCGCATTCTATACGCCCCTTGTCGGTGATGACTGCTTTAATCCTACCCTTTTCGGTTTCGATCGAACTGACGCGGGAATCTTCAAAAATCTGTGCACCTGCCATGCGTGCACCTCGCGCCAGCGCCTGGGTTATATCGGACGGATTTGCCTGTCCATCGGTAGGAAGAAAAGCAGCGCCGATGACATCATCAATATTCATTAACGGCCAGAGATCAAGCGCTTCGGAGGGAGTAAGTAGTTGCATATCAAGCCCGAAGGAATGTGCTGTCGTGGCCTGTCGCCTGACCTCGGTCCAGCGTTCCTGATTGCAGGCCAGGCGTAACCCACCATTCATTTTCCATCCGGTGGCAAGCCCGGTTTCGGCCTCCAGTTTTTTATATAAATCCACCGAGTAACCGAGTAGCTCGGTAATATTGGCATTGGAACGTAGTTGTCCCACCAGGCCCGCTGCGTGGAACGTGGTTCCCGAGGTGAGTTTGTTACGTTCCAGTAAGACGGTGTCTTTCCAGCCCAGTTTAGCCAGATGATAGGCTGTAGAGCAGCCAATGATACCGCCACCGATTATTACCGCGCGGGCAGTATCGGGGATTTCATTACCAGTAGTTTCTGTCACATTAATGTTCCTGTGCTGTAAGACCAAATCGCTCGCGTGCTTTTGCTGCAGCTTGTGCGATAAAACGATCAGCGATGATGGCGATGAAAGCGATGGACAGTCCAGCGACCAGCCCTCGACCCGTGTCCGCCTTGGTCAACGCGATATATACTTCCTGACCCAGGTCCCGGGTGCCGACCAGTGCAGTAATTACCAACATCGATAACGCCAGCATGATAGTTTGATTGATGCCTAACATGATTTCGGGTAACGCCAGTGGCAATCGGATACGCACGAGCAATTGCATGGGCCGACAGCCGGATACGATACCCGCCTCTATTAGCTGTGCGTCAATTGACTTTACACCATGCGCCGCATATCGCACAGCGGGAGCCAGGGCGTACAGCACAACCGCAATCATTGCGGAAAAATCACCCACTCGAAACAACATGACCACCGGGATCAGGTAAACAAAACTCGGCAGTGTCTGTAACGTGTCTATTACCACACTTACCACGCGGTCCGCTTTTCGATTTAAAGCCGAGAGCACACCTATTGGTACACCAATTATGGTCGCAATAAAAACCGAAACACCGCATAGATAAACCGTGGTCATGGCTTTCACCCACAGTCCATTTGAAATAATAAATCCGCCAAGCAGGAATGCCAGCCCAGCCATTCGCCATCCACCCAGGCGCCAGCCTATGAAACTAATTACACACAGACCCCAGGGCCAGGGAATTCCCGTTAAAAATCGTTTTACCGGTAATAAAAGCCCGGAAAGTAAAAAGGTCTTTATCGATTCGAGCAAATCGAAGTAATTAACATTTATAGCGCGTACCAGGTTTTCCCAGAAACTACCCGTGGTTACCTGCAGGTACTCCGGGTAAGTTTGTAGCCAGGGTAAAAGCAAGCCAGCCAGTAAACTGGCAATACCAGTTAACAGCACTATCAGGGTACGTGGATGGCGTCGAAACACGGGGACTCTTATATCTGTATGAGTTTCACCGACCCTGCGCCTGGCAAAGGCCTGACTGAGCCTGTCCAAAGCGATTGCCAGTACCACAATGGCAATCCCCGCTTCCAGCCCGGCACCAATATCGAGACGGCGCAGTGATGCCAGTACGTCATAACCCAGCCCCCCGGCCCCGATCATCGACGCAATAATTACCATATTTAAGGAAAGCATAATGACCTGATTTACACCAACCATAAGCGCCGGTTTCGATGATGGCACCAGAACCTTCCAGAGCATTTGGCGCTGAGTACATCCTGCCATAACACCAAATTCCACGATTTCTGATGGTACGGTTTGCATAGCGAGTGTCGTCACCCGTACCATCGGTGGCATGGCATAAATGATGGTGGCAATAAGTGCTGCCACCGGGCCAAATCCAAACATGAATAAAATGGGTACCAGATAGGCAAATATCGGAATGGTTTGCATGAGGTCGAGTATCGGGCGCAGTATTTTATCAACCCACGGCCATTTGTAGGCGGCTATGCCCAGCAACAACCCAAAACAAACGCCAATTGGAACAGCAATGACGATGGAAGCGAGCGTCACCATCGCACTGTCCCATTGCCCGAATACAGCAAGATAAATAAACGCCAGGCCTACCAGACCTGCAAGTAACCAGTCCTTCGCGTAATGTCCCATTGCAATCACTAGTGCGAGAACCGCAATCCAGCTCAGCGGCGGCAACAACTGCACAGCATCCTGACCAAGTCCTTCCACGAAACCGTTGGAAAGCATCGCTAGTGCCAGGTTATAGGGTTGTTCGATAATCCAGGCGATACTCCGGGTAAATTCGGTGAAGGTGAACAAGCCAAAACTTGCATCTTCGACCAGCCATTTCATACCAGACGATATTTCGTTTTTTAATGGCAAGCGCCAGCCAGGTGGATATTTAATCATCCAACGCGTATCCAGTGACTTTGCAATCGTTCGTCCGTAAGTTGACAGCATCCAGGTCAGGGCAAAAACGCATATCCACAGCGTCGTAGTTCGCGACACCAGCCAGGAATAAGCTCTGGTCATACGACTGGCTCCTCACCAAGTAATATTTCTATTACCGCTTCACGACCTATTGAGCCGACTGTTTTTCCCTCTGTATCGATGACGGGCAAGGCCCGATCGGCTTTTACAATCTGTCTGGCAACGTCATCAATTCTTGCTGACGCGGCGACACCGTCACCCGATTCAGCCTTTTCATCCGACATAATGCTTTTTACTGTCAGTACTTTAGCGCGAGGAATATGCCGGGTAAATTCTTCTACGTATTCAGTCGCGGGGTGCCTTACCAGTTCTTCGGGTGTCGCAACCTGGATAACCTCACCTTCCTGCATGATGGCTATACGATCTGCCAAACGTATCGCTTCATCGAAATCATGGGTAATAAAGACGATGGTTTTGTGTAGCATCGCCTGCAATCGAAGAAATTCATCCTGCATTTCACGTCGAATTAACGGATCGAGAGCGGAAAATGGTTCGTCGAGAAACCACAGGTCTGGTTCAACGGCGAGCGAACGTGCGATACCAACCCGTTGTTGCTGGCCCCCGGATAGCTCGCGCGGATAATAGGATTCACGCCCGGACAAACCCACCAGTTCGATAACTTCTCGTGCTTTACTTTCGCGTGTCGGCTGATCCATGCCCTGAACGTCCAGTGGGAAAGCCACATTCTCAAGCACTGTTAAATGCGGCAACAGGGCGAAATGCTGGAATACCATGCCCATTTTGTGACGACGAATTTCGATCATTTCATCATCCGACGCGATCCTGAGATCCTTGCCTTCGAATAAAAGCTCACCAGCGGTCGGTTCGATCAATCGCGATAAACAGCGCACCAGTGTTGATTTGCCCGATCCTGACAATCCCATAATAACGAATATCTCACCATCCCTTACGTCGATGTTGGCATCCCGAACGGCGCCAATGAATCCTCCCTTTTTAATCTGATCTAATGACGGTGAACTATTCGAAGAGGCCAGGAAATCTTCGGCGCCATCACCAAATAATTTCCAGATATGTCGGCAGGATAATTTAATCGGTTTTTCCATACAGCATTCCGATATATTTTTATAACTGATGGTTAAACAGTATCAGCATAGCGAATTCCGGGTAGCGAGCTACCCGGCATGCTACCACTATTGATCTATTTTAACCGACTCGCAGAGCGACCGGTTTCTAATGACCAATCCAGCTTTTCCAGCGAGCCTGATTCTTATCCATCCACGATTTAACTACCGCATCGAGATCCTGCCTGTCAAGATCAACATTCGCCACCATACTCCCCATTTCGCCATTATTGATATTGAAAGCTTTGATAATATTACGCGCACCCGGCCATTTTTTCTGGACACCGCTCCAGGCTACCTTCCAGATAGGGCCACGTGGTTTGCCGCAATCATAGGCCAGGTCAGGATTCATTCCGGAAGAGGGATCGTTATAGCACTCGCTACTGTATTTCGGAAATTCAATCCATTCACCATCGAATTTGGCTGGAGCCCAGTGTGGTGCGTAAACCCAGAGTAATACCGGGGCCTTACGTTGATAAGCGGACTCAAGTTCGGCAAACAAAGCGGCATCGGTACCAGCATGTACCACTTCAAAATCCATTTCCAGAGCTTCGACGCGTTCATCATCGAAACCACCCCAGGTCACTGGACCACCTAAATACCGACCCCTGGGTGCGGTTTCGGGTGTGGAGAATTCCTCGGCACAATCGTTTAAAGATTTCCAGTCTGGCAAACCGGGGCATCTTTCTTTCATATAGGATGGATACCACCATTCTTCTATCGCTTGCATACCGGTTTCACCGAGGTTTTCGACCTTGCCCGTCGCTGTTGCTTCATCCATAGCATCGCGACCGGTGGTTTCCCAGATTTCCATTGCAACATGAAGGTCGCCTGTTTTGAGCCCCGCAAACTGGGCTATGTAATCTGCCTGGACATATTCGATGTTGTAACCTGCCTTTTGTAAAACACTGCCCATAATCTTTGTCGTCAGTAATTGACCGGTCCAGTCGTGCAATGTGAGCTTGATAGGGTCCTTGGACTCAACAGCAGCAGCCGATATGGCACTCGCCAGCAGCGAAAAGACCAGGGCACAAGCCATCATTATGTTTTTCATACTATCCTCCTGTTTATTTTTTGGGTGAATCACTATTCCCCGGCAATAATTCGTCAATAAGCCACATTTGTCAACACTTTCCAATATGATTGCCACATTGAGTCTAATATTTTATTTGTTTTTGTTGATTATTCGCGAGGAATTTCAGATTTTGTTGTGTATTATGCCCGTTATACCCGATTAATCGAATGACTTAACCAGTACCGTTTTACCATGATAGAAACGATTCCAATTCACCATAACAATCACCGGGAAAGGGAAATTCTCGAAGAACTACGCCATCAGGGGGGTAGTTGTCGCATTCAACGACTGGCAGAATGCTTAAACGTATCGGAAGAAACCATTCGCAGAAACGTCAAATCACTGGCAAAGGCCGGTGTAGTACGCAAGGTTCACGGTGGAGTGCACCTGTCTGAAAGCCACATCGAGCAACCATTCAATCGTCGGCTAACGGTTAACAAAGAAGCAAAGTGGGAAATTGCAGAGAAAATGGCCGATATCATAAATCCCGGAGATACCCTGTTTCTCGATATCGGTTCTACCACAGCACACATTGCCAACAGCCTGGTAAAACACAGGGACTTGTTTATCGTAACCAACTCCATAACCGTCGCCCAAACACTTGCGACCAAAAATAATAATCGTGTATTTCTTGCGGGTGGCGAATTACGTGCGCATGATGCTGGCGCATTTGGGCAGGAAGCACTGGATTTCGTCAGTCAGTTTAATGCGCAATATGCGGTACTTTCAGTCGCTGCGATTAATGCTGAGGTCGGCTTTATGGTCCAGGACGTTCGTGAAGCTGTCTTCTCTCGCGCAATTGCGGCTCGCTCGAGGGTTACCATTGTGGCCGCCGATGACGAAAAATTCGGGAAAACCGCACCCATCATACTCGATTCACCAGGGTCATTCGAAATTTTGGTGACTAACCAGGCACCACCACAGGAAATCCAGGATATGTTGCAACGCAACGATATTGATCTCGTTTTAAGCCACTAAGATGTCCTTACCATGAGTGAATTTTTACATGCTGCACTGGAAATTACCGAACAGGCCAGCGAAATACCCAAACGTTATTTTCGATCCGAGTTTGATATCGAACATAAACAGGACAAAAGCCCGGTAACCATTGCCGATCAGGAAACAGAGCAGTTTATTCGTACTGCCCTGTTAAGGCATTTTCCCGAACATGCTATTTTTGGTGAAGAATTCGGCAGGCAATGTAGAGAAAGCGAATACGAGTGGGTCATAGACCCGATCGACGGCACACGTTCTTTCGTGTCTGGCATGCCGCTATATGGCATGTTGCTGGCACTGTTGAAAAATGACCAGCCTTTATTTGGCATAGTACGCATGCCAGAACTCGGTGAAGTATATGTCGGAGATTGCGACTGCGCGACATTAAACCAATCTAAAACTCTACACTGCTCAAAGCTTACGACACTCGATGAAGCAATTATTTATATCAATGAAGGCGAAAAAATAAACCAGCAATATCCAGAGTTATTTGAAAAACTGTGTTCATCAGGGCGTGTCATGCGGCTGGGTTACGACTGCTACCCGCACATGCTGCTCGCCTCAGGTCAGGTCGACCTGGTAATCGATTTTGATCTAAAGCCTTATGACTATTTTTCGTTAATTCCGGTAATAGAAGGAGCCGGGGGCTCGATAAGTGACTGGCAGGGAAGGGCGCTCACTATGGAATCGAGTGGGCAGGTAATCTCCGCAGCCACCCCGCAGCTGCATCAACAGGCACTGGGATTACTAAACGCTTAAACTTCCCGTAGCCTCGGCATCAACTCCACCAGATTACAGGGGTGGGTTCTATAATCGAGCTGAGTAGTGATCAGCTTTGTCCAGCCATCTTTACAGGCACCGGAGGAGCCCGGCAGGCAGAATATATAAGTTCCGTTAGCGACACCGGCCAATGCACGCGATTGCAGCGTCGAGGTTCCAATAGTGTCGTAGGAAATTTTCCGAAACATTTCACCAAAACCGTTAATCACCTTATCTAGTAACGGCTCTACTGCTTCCGGTGTGCCATCCCGCCCGGTGACACCTGTCCCACCGGTGGTTAGTACAACGGTAATTTCTTCATTGACTATCCAGCGGGAGAGTACTTCGCGAATACCATATTTGTCATCGGGCACAATCGATTTTTCCGCCAGCTTATGGCCATCGGCCTCTAACAGACCGACCAGCAATGCACCGGACTTATCATCGGCTTCGGTACGCGAATCCGATATTGTCAGTACCGCAATATTCAGGGGGATAAAGTCACGGGTCTCGTTCATAGCTGGGGCCGTAATTCAGTTGTAAACATTACCGCCAGTTTAACTTTTTTTAATCGCTTTCGATAGCAAGCACGGGTGCTTGTTTAGTTCCAGCTTGCTACAATTCGACTTTTATTTTTCCAGCCCAATTCGATGCAGGCAATACAGAAAAGTGATATTACAGCGGTAATTCTGGCGGGTGGCCAGGGTCGACGCATGGGTGGGCAGGATAAAGGCTTAATCGAGTTTCACGGCAAACCGATTATCGAGTTATTGATCGAAAAGTTAATTCGACAGAATATAAAAATCACAATCAATGCTAACCGAAATCAAACCACTTACCAGCAATATGGTTATCCGGTGATCAGCGATCAACTGGCTGATTTCCAGGGACCACTGGCAGGTTTTGCGGCTGCTATGCAAGCAGTTGAAACAGATTTTATTTTAACTCTGCCATGCGATGGCCCGTTACTGGTGAATCATTTCGTCGATGCATTTATTGAGGCTCAATCCAGAAACGGTGCCGCTATTTGTGTCGCCGACGACGGCGAACGTCTGCAGCCCGTTTACGCTCTGATCAGAATTGATTTACTCGATGACCTGCAATTATTTCTGCAATCGGGTGATCGAAAAATTGATCGTTGGTATGCCAGACATGATTTCACCCGGGTTGATTTCACGAAGCAGAAAAATATGTTTGCCAATATCAATAAACCCGAAGATCACACAACACTACTCGAAGCAATAAAATTATGACAGAGTCAAAAATTCCAATGATCGGCTTTAGTGCTTTTAGTGGCACCGGTAAAACTACTCTGCTCAAGCAGGTTATTCCATTACTCAAAAATGAAGGCTTGCGAATTGCGGTGATTAAACACGCGCATCATCACTTCGACCTTGATCAACCGGGAAAAGACAGCTTCGAATTACGCAAAGCGGGTGCGGATAAAACGATTATCTGCACTTACACACGTATGGCGGTCATTACTGAATTTCCTTCTCCTGATGCAGAACCGTCTTTGCAGGATATTGTCGACTCTATCAATCCTGACGAATTCGATTTAATCCTGGTAGAAGGCTATAAGCACCTGCCGTTTCCAAAAATTGAATTGCACCGAAAATCGGTTGGCAAGCCCTATCTGTACCCTGAAGACCCGGATATTATTGCGATTGCCTGCGACGCAGAATTACCCGAACCGGTGAATATTTCAGTGCT
>JAAEOZ010000534.1 GCA_024222685.1 Gammaproteobacteria bacterium
GGAATAGGATAATGAATTAACGCAGCAATTCCCTGCTTGCTGAGCTATTGTTGCAATTCGTCCCGTTCTGGAGTCCGAATGACATATAAATGATAGACATGTGTGTTGTGTGCAGCTTCAACCGGTGTAATCACAGGTTCATGCTCTAACAGCGAATGATAGAGAGCCGCGTGTTGTCGCCGCTGGTGATTCCAATCATCCAGATGTCTCAGTTTTTTCCTCAGGATGGCAGCCTGCATTTCATCCAGACGGCTATTGAAACCTTTGATTTTGTGATAATAACGTTTTTCCTGACCGTAATTCCTCAGCAATTTCAGGCGTTCTGCCAATGTATTGTCATCAGTGATAATCATCCCCCCATCGCCGTACGCTCCCAGATTTTTACTCGGATAGAAACTAAAACATCCCATGTCACCCATTGTTCCGGCTTTTTGTCCCTCATACTCCGCCCCATGAGCCTGCGCCACATCTTCGATCACGATAAGATTATATTGTCGGGCGAGTCCCATAATCGGCTCCATATCGGCACATTGACCGTACACATGCACCGGCAGAATAACTTTGATACGCCTATTTCCTTTTTCTTCGATCTCCGTTTTCAACAATGCCGCAAGTTGTCCAACATCCATCAAATATGTCGTAGGATCAATATCCACAAAACGCGGGATCGCCTGAGCAAACGAAATCGCTGAAATTGTCGGAACAGCGGTATTCGGAACTGTCACCACTTCATCGCCCGGCTCAACGCCGGCAGCTAAAAGCGCAAGGTGCAAGGCTTCTGTTCCCGAACCAACCCCTATGCCGTGTCGTGCCACACAATATTCGGCAAATTCCTGTTCAAACGCTTCACACTGTTTTCCCAGAATAAACCACCCGCTGTCAAGCACCTCTTGAATAGCTGCGTCAATTTCGTCTTTAATTGTGAGATATTGCTGATGTAAATTTCCGAAAGCGATCATAGTGAGTTTACTGAGAA
>JAAEOZ010000535.1 GCA_024222685.1 Gammaproteobacteria bacterium
GATATCTGGATTAGTGAAGGATTGTTACTGGAGACCCGCCCCGATCAGATGTCCAACTTTAAAAATGTTCTCTCCGATTTTGCTAACCCGGTATGGGATCCGGGTCGTCGTTATTCCGTACCCTGGCAATGGGGTAGTGTCGGTATGATTGTCGATACCTCGGTATATAAGGGCAATATTGATACAGCGGCGATTTATCTGGACCCGCCCGATGAACTCAAGGGTAAGATTAACGTGGCACCAGAAATGAATGATGTCATCAGCTCAGCTATCATGTACCTGGGTGGTGAACCTTGTACTACCGATAAAAAACTCCTGAAAAAAGTCCGTGATAAGCTGGTTGCCGCCAAACCTCACTGGTTGTCGATGGATTACGGAGTTATCGAGAAATTTGCAGGTCGTGATATGGCTGCCTCGCTTTACTGGAATGGCGCTGCATTTCGAGCGCGAGAGAAAAATCCAGATGTTCGTTATGGTTACCCGCAGGAAGGATTTGCGCTATGGATGGATAGTGTTGCGGTACTTAAGGATGCCAAGAATGTCGAAAATGCCAAACTGTTTCAAAACTTTGTTATGGAACCGGAAAATGCTGCTCTCATTTCCGCATTCGCGCGCTACGCAAACGGTATAAAAGGCTCTCCCGCTTTCATGCCCGCCGATATGAAGGGTGCACCTGAGATCATTATCGATCCGAAACTGGCAGGTGCCGGTAAATTTCTGTTAGCCTGTTCGCCGGCGGCGACCAAGCTATACACTGCAATCTGGACAGAGTTACAGAAGTAGTGATAGTTTGTTAGATAAGGGCTACTTCGGTAGCTCTTATTTTTGTTAGCAGGAAATGCAGATCAAAATCTATGACTGAA
>JAAEOZ010000536.1 GCA_024222685.1 Gammaproteobacteria bacterium
AAAAGGACAGGCGATGGTACAGACTTTACAACCCACACATTTATCGTCCGAAACTATTTTCGCGCCGGTCGACATATCAACGCTAATCGCTTCGACCGGACAGGCCCGCTGGCACCAGGCTTCATCACACTGAGTGCAGGTATAAGGTGCAAAAATACCCTCGTAATGAAAAGTGAATACTTTAATATAAGAACGGGATGGGTTAAAAATGCCCGTATGCTCAAAGGAACAGGCTATTTCGCATTGTAGGCAGCCCGTGCATTTACCCGGATCGATACTGAGAGATTTCAGCATTTTTTTCTCCTGGTGATTGTACGCTTTTCTGCAGATGGCTGAGAACTGCGCAATATAGATTATTGTTAGCAGGAAAATACCACTGTCGGAGGTATTTTAGTAGCCTTAATTTAAATCATTATGTCAGAGATCAATTATTTTTATCGGCAACCCCCTACCATTTCATGCCTGTCTATGTCTCAATAAGCCTGTCTCAGCATTAACATTAATAATGAACAGTACAATATCACCATCTCCCAGTTGTGCCGACGCGGTCGATCCTGAATCCATTAGTGTCGTCGAGGCACTACAGCATATTTCCACACAGGTTGCCCCAGTTACCGAATTTGAAACTCTGCCCATTCGACAGTGCCTGGGCAGAATCTGTTTTGAGCCGGTGACTTCACCCATTAATGTGCCGGGCCATGCCAATTCCGCAATGGACGGCTATGCCCTCGCTTACAGCGATATCGAAGCCGATAGCATCAGCCAGTTTTCGATAATCGGAAGCGCTTATGCAGGCATTGAGTTTAGCGGTAGTTGCGGTAAAAAACAGTGTGTACGAATCATGACCGGTGCCGTCATCCCTGATGGCACCGATACGGTTATCATGCAGGAGCAGGCTGAAGTCGGTGAACAGGGCCAAATTCAGATTGACGCGCGCCATCGGCTCGGTGAGAACATTCGCTACGTCGGTGAAGATATTGGCGAAGGTCAAACGGTTGTCAACAGGGGTGAAGCAATCAACCCGGCGAATCTAGGCGTACTGGCCTCGCTAGGCATAGGTGAATTAAAGGTTTACCGAAAAACTGTGGTGGCTTTCTTTTCTACCGGCGACGAGTTGGTATCGATAGGTCAGGCGCTGGGAAAAGGCAAAATTTATGATAGCAATCGATACACTCTATACGGCTTGCTCAATCGCGCTGGTATTGAAATCCTCGATCTCGGCGTAGTAAAAGATGAACCGGAATCGATTCGACAGACACTGTTGCATGCCGCTGACAAAGCCGACCTGATCATTACCACCGGTGGCGTTTCGGTCGGTGAGGCAGACTATATCAAATCAGTGCTGGATGAAATTGGTGATATGGCTTTCTGGAAAATTGCGATTAAACCCGGACGGCCGCTGACCTTCGGTAAGATTAACAATTGCCTGTTTATGGGTCTTCCCGGCAACCCGGTGGCAGTCATGGTAACTTTCAGCCAGTTTGTCAGTCCATGTCTACAGTTACTATCGGATACAGTCGTGGGCTCACCAACCAGATTACATGCTATTTGTACCGACAGGTTGCGAAAGAGGCCCGGTCGACTAGAAATCCAGCGTGGTATCGCTATCCGAGATGATAATAATCAATGGCTTGTCGGTAAAACCGGTAAACAGGGGTCGGGTATTCTCACTTCGATGAGCAAG
>JAAEOZ010000537.1 GCA_024222685.1 Gammaproteobacteria bacterium
ATGGTAAAATGACTGCGGAAGATCGTCCCGGACTCGGTATCGAGCCTGACTTTTCTGTTTTGGGTGACCCAGTTCTGTCATTTTCATGAAACCTTGTGCATCTTTAGGCCATAATCCAGTTCCAAAAAAGCTTAATCATCATCTCCAAGTTCAGGGTTCCAGCCCATCTCCCGTGCCTTCGCAGTCGCAGCATCGTAAATCTCAGCATGTCGCTGCCTAAGATCATCGGGTAGGTTCGAAACCAGACAACCGTATTTGTCCCACTCGGTTTTAGTTTTATCGTGAATAATTTGCAGGCGGTCATGCGACCAGTTCTCACAGGTTTCGCTTTGTGGTAATACGCTGAATACCCAGGCGTCCTTAATAATTGTGCCAATCGGCGTCATTCCACCATAGTGGTCTTTATCGATGCCGCAGTAATTCGGCTTATTCATTATGGTGCTTGAACATAGTCGAGCATTGCCTGTGCGCAGCCGGGCGTATCGTCTTTTGGGTAAAAGTACAGTGCCAGGTTTTGTTTGTCGTGATATTGCGACAATGAAACCGTTTCTTCATCCTGGTTGAGACAGGTGAAACTGGGAGCGGGTTGGTTGAGTTCTTCGGGCATATGGGTTTGTTTTAGCTATTTGATGTCAGGGTATGATAATTGAGTCTGGGGGGAGTATCAAAGATGTGATGTCTGGAAAGTATACGGATATGGGCTTTTATACGCGGTAGCTTATGAGGGTATTTTGACAGGACTGTTTTCTTATAATAATTTAGTCCAGGTCGATGAGCCTATTATACTCAGATATTCAGGGAGCAAACCATACGAAGTAGAAACCATATACACAAAGGGCAAGTACGATTACACCTGAAATTGATTGTATGGTTTTTCCGTGAGTGGGGCTTTTAATGGCGGTAACTATATAAAAAGCACCGCCTATCAAGCCACCAATAATCATCAGTGTGACAAATATTTTGCCGAGAATAACAAGAATAGACATGTTTAAGAACTGGCCTTAGGTGGCGGTAACGGCTCTACTGGCTTCTTCGTTTGTTCTTGTAGTTAGTCTGTGTAAAACGTTACGGAGAAAAGCCCGAGTCATTTCAAGGGTTTCATCTGGAATACCCATACCCAGTACCTGCATAATTTTATTGATAAGCAGGAAAACCCAGCGGCCGACATCGGATAGTCCTGTTTTTTTACTAAAATCGAGTCCCTTGCTTAATATCCAGGCGAGCGTATCGGCTACTGTCATAGCGCCCATAAGAGCAAACTGTACAGGGCCTGCTACTGCACCGATAACTTTTGTCACAACATAAATAATTCCTGCGTTTATCCACTCCCAAATTTTCCATGAACCAGCATGGACCGGTGACCTGGATTCAAGCCAAGATTTAACCGCATGCTCAACCGCATATGGAGATCGTCGGCGTTCTAAATGGCTCCATGTTAAGTCTTTAACGTTATCAGCATATTTCTTTATATCATGAGCAGCAGCGGTATGTATGGCTTCACTTGAAGGTACGAAATGTCCAAAACCTGGTAATGGTGCGTGCATGTAAGGAAAAAGAGGTGTCATCGGGACAGGATCCGTCGCATGATAAACACGGAATATATTTTGTTTACGGATTTTACGCGTCGCACTGTTGGCAAACATCATAAGCCCGGGTTTAGGTGCGCCAAACGTATATAGTTTGACAGTTTGTGGTTTATTGTTGGCTATCCAGTTAGCTGCAATTGTAGCGACGGCGCCACCAAGGCTGTGGCCTATACAATGAATCGTTGCTCCAATGTCTGCTCCCGCTAGAAAATTTTTAACCTGGGGTAGCATACTTTTAAAAGCAGTATTAAAACCAATATGTACTGGCCAGCCACTTGTTGAGGTTTGTACGCCAATACGTGCATTGCTCAGCCAGTCGGCCGCCAGTTTTGTTGATCCCCTGAAGATTATAAATATGTCTTTTTCAAAGCCTTTACCACCCATAGCACAAATACCGAAAGCATCTTCCACTTTGATAAGTCGTGTTCCCACCGTAGCCTTTAGCTGGTGTTTAGAGTTATCCTTCTGGGAAAATTCATTACGAGCTAAAAAAATCTCTAGTGTATAGCCTCCATCAACGATGCTATATACACCCTCGGCCAGTTCTGAAGATAATTGTGGTGATAACTGAGACATGATTATTTCCTTATATTTCTTATCGCTAAATTACTTTGCTACTCGGTATATCTGGACTTGAACTACATAAAGACCCGGTTATTCTGTATCTGCCCAGGGTTCAAGTGAATCCCATGTGCACCGCGTCATCATAGGTGTGTTGTAGTCCCTGGTAATACGCCTTTCGCTATTTAGCTCACATTTTAAGTTGACCGGTTTTCCACCAAGCTCACCATATTCGATCTTGCTACTTTTACCCATGGCCCATATAACTATGGGTTCGCCATTGTAAATGGCGTGTATTTCCTGTGATACAACAAAATGAACAAGGTTGCTTAGTTTTAAGGTTTTTTTAACTAGAGGTAAAGTAAAGCGCCCCTGGCTATCGGTGACAACAAAGTCTTCTTCAGACTCTGACTTATCAAACCAGCTAAGTTTACGCTCGATTTTAACTCCTGTGAGTGGCTTGCCCTCAAATGTCAAAATGCCTTCCAAAGGGGAGAAAAGTACCACTTCCTGGGGTGAAGGTAATATTGACATTGTTTCTCCTTTGATAGAAAAGCTAAAAAACACTAAACTGCTCAATAAAAAATAATTACCCAAACCAAGTTTGTGTAAACCCTTGTGCATAAATTATACGCTTGTTCCCGAATAGATTTATTGAAGCTTAACCTCTTGCAGTGACAATGTTAAGTCACCATTTGGACGAACAAAAGGACCAAATAACAAAAATAAAATCAAAAATTCCTGGGTTTCAGTGCGTTTGGCACGGGCCGAATCAATCATGAAACCCGCCATAAGCTAGAAAATTGATTGTCTGTTCGATTACGATCTGCTGGCTCATCATGAAGGTATGACTATGCGGTACCACCAGATAGTCGGTCATACCACTTACCTGTGTGCTCAGGGTTGATACTTTACCGTCGTCTTCACCGGGAATTAGTGCCGAGGTAAGCGGATTCAGACTCTTATTACCGGCAATAATGCCACACTGGTAATCGACTGGTCCGAGTGATTTAGGCAGGTCTGATGCTTCGGTTCCCAGTTGTTTTCCTGCCGGCCCGTTAATGAGTTGAAATAGTTGAAAGCGTGACAGTTTGTCGACCAGTTCTGAGCCGGCATTCGGTGGGGCAAGCATCACCACTCGACCGAGATTGTGCGGATGCACTTTAGCCAGATAGCATCGAATCAGGATTCCCCCCATCGAGTGCGTTACAAAATGAATCTGGTCTGGTTGATATTCCTTATTACAAAACTCAATGGCCTGGGGAATGAAGGTTTCTGAGAGTAACTCTATTGGGTGTTCGCGCGACGGATAGCTACAGTTAAAGGTTTGATAGCCTTCCTTTTTTAATTTCTTTTGCATAGCCTGCATTGATCGACTGGTGCGTGCCAGGCCGTGAAGAAGTATTATACATTGGTCGGAATGTCTGTTATTTTTTATATTCAAGGAGGTTCTGCAATACTGAGAATGATCAGACGAGAATAAATTATTGGGGGTGGTTGTTCAAATACCACTGTTAGAAAAATATCGAACAAAACCGGCAAAATAGTCACTCGAAGGTATATTGACTTTACGCATTTGAATGACCTGGGGCCGGTTTATAAAATAATAGAGGGCAGGCATGACACACGATACATCACTTGGGACAACTGAGCAGTTAAAAGATCCAGATTACACGCCGCCGTTAGCATCGGCTATTCCCCTGGGTATACAGCACGTATTGGCGATGTTTGTCAGCAATGTAACGCCGGCTATTATCATTGCCGGGGCTGCCGGATTTGGCTTTGGCTCTAATTCAGCTGACTTTCCTAATCTAATTTATATGATACAGATGTCGATGCTGTTCGCTGGTGTTGCAACGTTGTTTCAAACCATCGGTTTCGGCCCGGTGGGTGCTCGACTGCCTATCGTGCAGGGCACCAGTTTTGCTTTTATTCCGATAATGATTCCACTGGTTGCCGGTAAAGGCGTCGATGCCATGGCTGTCGTCATGTGTGGCGTCATCATCGGCGGTATATTCCATGCCTGTCTGGCACCATTCGTGGGCAGAATTCGATTCGCGTTACCACCCCTGGTGACAGGACTGGTTGTCACCATGATAGGTCTGGCGCTGGTCAAGGTAGGCATTCAGTACGCTGCCGGTGGAGTTCCAGCGATAGGAAAGCCCGAATACGGGAGTCTGCAAAACTGGTCAATTGCCATGGTAGTTATTGTCACGACGCTCGGTTTTAAGTTCTTTACGAGAGGCATGCTGTCTGTTGCTGCGGTACTTATTGGTCTGATTGTTGGTTATATAGTTGCGCTGTCGATGGGCATGGTAAATTTTGGAAACGTCGGTAAAGCTGCGGTATTTGCATTACCAGACCCTTTTCATTTTGGTTTCGAGTTTAGTTTTGCAGCGGTTCTCGGTTTTTGTTTGATGGCCTTTATTTCGGCAATCGAAACCATCGGCGACGTATCGGGAATTACCAAAGGTGGTGCAGGCCGCGAAGCAACGGACCAGGAAATCAAAGGTGCCACCTTTGCTGATGGTATTGGAACAGCGGTTTCTGGTCTGTTTGGGGCGCTACCGAATACATCTTTTTCACAAAACGTCGGATTAATTGCCATTACTGGTGTAATGAGTCGCCAGGTTGTGACCTTTGGCGCGATATTTCTAATTATCGCCGGTTTGATTCCAAAAGTTGGTGCGTTGATATCGACTATTCCCATTGAGGTACTCGGCGGTGGTGTCATTGTTATGTTCGGAATGGTTGCCTCCGCAGGTATCTCGATGTTATCCGATGTTAACTGGTCGAGACGTAACATGGTGATTTTTGCCGTCGCGCTATCCATAGGACTGGGTTTGCAATTAGAGCCCGGCGCTTTGCAGCACTTACCGGAAACCGCCAAAGTCCTGATGACCTCGGGTTTGTTACCGGCTGCTTTTATTGCGATTATTCTCAATCTGGTTTTACCCGAGGAATTGGCCGATGATTAGATTAGTCTAATTACTCGTGGTTTTTCAGGTGCCATCGATAAAAAAATAACAATTTGATAACTTCGTCTGGTATGTCGTTGTTTTCCACATAGACATGCCAGATACTCTTTCCTGGGTTGGCGACTATCGCTAGCCGGTTGTTTCTATTTGGTAATGGAACTAACTGCCTGGGAGTATTATGAAGAACTTTTCTCTGATGATTTTATTAATTTTGACTGTCCTGGGTAGCAGCTCGGTAATGGCCGCGAAAGCGATACTTGCCGGTGGCTGTTTCTGGTGTATGGAATCCGATTTTGAAAAACTCAAAGGCGTCAGTGAAGTTATTTCAGGATTTACTGGTGGAACTCTGGAAAATCCGACTTACAATGGAAATCACAGTGGTCACTATGAGGCAGTAGAAATAACTTACGATCCTGAAGTTGTTGATTACCAGGCGCTTCTGGATCATTTCTGGGTAAATCATGATCCATTCGATGATCGTGGTCAGTTTTGTGACAAAGGCCATAGTTACCTGGCGGCTATTTTTGTAGCTAATGATCAGGAGCGTGGCCTGGCTGAGAAGTCTAAGCAGGCGGTGGTTGAAATGTTTCCCGGTAAGAAAATCGTCACACCGATACTCCCAACCAGTCCGTTCTATCCGATTTCGGGTAAGGAAAGCTATCACCAGGATTTTTACAAAAATAATCCGATTCGATACAAGACCTATCGCTGGGGCTGCGGCCGTGATAGTCGTTTAAAAGAAGTTTGGGGTGACAGGGCTACGCATTGATTTAAATGTAGTAGCCTACATCTGATCTCGCTTGAATGTCTGCTTAGACTGAAGAAGCGACAGCGTAACCCTCCATCAATTTCACATGCGGCGCATCACGCTACGCTAATGACGCCCTACGGTCTGGAACATTACTGATATCACGAACGTCAGCAAATTGGTGTGTAGCGGTCATTCAGCTTAGTCAACACGGACTTTAATCACCTCTGATTTAACGCCGTAGTAAGGTAACTCGGCCTGAAAGCGATGTTCCCCCGGTTCCAGCACCCAGCGTAGCGTATAAGGGAATCTGACGGTCTTATACGGTTGGTTATCGACATACCAGAGTACCTGGTCTACCGCCTGGCTAAGCTCGACATGGAATGCCAGGCTGTTGGCAGTACCGGGTACATCGGGCAATTGTGTCACGCGACTATTATCGCGAGGTGACAGAATATTGATTTTAATATCTTTAGCTGAATTGTGAGCCTGCGTCAGATTGCCGGGAACCAGATCATGGTTAAAATCGACATTGGGATTATTCAACGCGCTATATGCTCCTGGTGTCGGTATCAGGCCTCTGGATTTCCCCCAGCTTCGATAAAGCGATGGCAGGTTAACAAACTGCCGACTCTCTAGCTGTTCGACTGGCGTCCATTGTCCTGCCAGTAAGCCGTTGCGTCGATCTACCCAGAGGTTTTCGAAACTGTCATCAACTTTGGGTATGTTGCTGGTTTTGATCCATTCGTTGCTGGTTTGAAAACAATGTTCGTTGGCGAGCATTCCGGTGTAGCGACAAAGTGTTACCGATTCATAACCCTGCGGTAGCGGCCACTGCAGGTTTTCGGTATGCAGGGTATCTTCGTGAAGGTCCTGCAGTATAAATTGTGCGAGCTGGGCCGCGCTGGCTGATCCCCCGAGCTGGCGCATGGGTTTGGCATCGTTACGTCCGACCCAGACCCCGACGCTATAGCGTTTGGTGTAAGCCACGGTCCAGGCATCGCGATAACCTTGCGAGGTACCCGTTTTAACCGCAACCGGGAAGTTGTATTCGCTGGTCCCCATGCGTGGAAAACTCGGCAATCGGGCCTGCGG
>JAAEOZ010000538.1 GCA_024222685.1 Gammaproteobacteria bacterium
CAACCAAATCAGGTTTTTCCCGGTTTTTCGAAAGCAACCGCAAAACTGTGTTCGCCAATTCTTCAGGCTTGAACTTCGGAACATAGGCATCGACACCAACGCTCATGCCAAGAATTTCGTTGGCCTGGGTACTTAGTGAAGAATGCATAACGACCGGTATATCGTGAAATCGGGCATCCTCTTTAACCTTTTGAGTGAGTACATAACCATCCATTTCAGGCATTTCTATATCGGTTAAAATGAGTTGAATCTGATCGCTGACCGGTCGGTTTCTGGAATCCGCATCGGCTGCGATTTCAAGAAGTAAGTTCCAGGCCTCAAGACCATTTACGGTTGCGTGGTACTCAATGCCCATTTCTTCAAAAGTTCGCTTGATCTGCTCTCTTGCAACACTCGAGTCATCGGCAAAAATGACTCTACTAGAAAGATCGCCAATGCGAGGAATATTCTCGAAACTCGATTCGGATTGATAAAGACCGCCCGCATCGGCCAGAACCTTCTCGACATCCATAATCATAATCAACCCCTTGTCATCCAATTCGGTTACCGCGGTTATGAGGCCACCATGTTGACTATCCAAAATCGAGGGAGGAGTACGGATATCTTCCCAGGCGAGGCGCTCGATGGTATCGACAGAGCTGACCAGAAAGCCCTGAATATTTTTATTATATTCGGTGACCATCATGATATTAGGTCGGCAGTCCTCGCCAATTCCACAGTAGCGCATCAGATTAATCACCGGAACGGTACTGCCGCGAAGACTGACCATACCCTCGATCTCGGCCGGCATCTCCGGAGCCCTGGTTATCTCGGGCACCAGCATTACTTCTCGCACCTTGAATACATTGATTCCAAATACTTCCTCGCGGCCACTGACAGGATCCGTTCCGAGGCTGAACAGTAGAATCTCGATTCTGTTGGTACCGGCCAGCCGGGTTCGATCATCGACGGATTGCAACAATTTTGACATGATTTTGCTTCACCTCTTTGCGCTCACCGAGCCGTCGCAGGCCACATGACGCGAGAATAGTCCGATCTAATCGTGTTCAAAAACACGAGACTCTAACCTGGAAAATTCACAAATTATGCACGATCTCGCTTGTCTATTGATTCCACAAGAAACAATCCCTCAGCCGCTGGTACTCGCTGATACGAGACTTCTTCGGGAATATCCCCGTGGAATCAATATCCTGCGCGATATTCGCGCAAATTTATGAAATTTCCGGGCTAATAGATATAACGTCCAAAATGCGTTTAACTTTAGTGATTTTTCCGGTGCAAATTAAGTTCCGCGCCCTGATCTTGCTTTTGCTGCAGCAAAAAATTGAAACCTGATCTTCGCACAGCGACAAACGACGATGCAGCCGGCACCAAAAAAATCACCTTCTGTGGAATTGAGCACCGTATTCGTGTAGATTTAACCTCAGGTGACGCAAGCATTGTCATCCACCCCGCCGATGACGACGGGGATTCTTATGCTTAACAACGATTCGAAAAACGATGCCAACAATCGTCTCTGTAGGCTCTGGCAAGGGTGGTGTCGGGAAAAGCGTCATCTCCAGCAATATCGCCTATCTGCTGGCAAATTCAGGGCACTCGGTCACACTGGTTGATCTGGATGCCGGTGGCGCCGATATCCATATCCTGATGGGGGAGTTTCAACCAAGATTCAGTTTGACGGATTTTATTGAAAAGAAAGTGGCCACACTTGACGAGGTTGCGCAGCGCCTCGACGGGTTCGCCCGGTTGCGAATGATAGCCGGAACCGGCGACTCTCTGCAGACCGCTAATATGCCCGCCGCGACTCGAGCCAAACTATTAAGGCACCTGAGGCGCATCGAAAGTGATATCGTGGTAGTCGATGTAGGCGCCGGAACCCATTTCAATACACTGGACTTTTTTCTCGCCGGCGACATCCAGATTGGCGTGACTACCAGCGACCCCACTGCCATACTCGATTTGTACCGGTTTATCAAACTCGCGGTAATTCGCAAAGCACTGTCGTCATTTCTGTCCCAGGACACGATCAGTCAGATCATTAAAAAAAGAGATATCAAGGATATCGACGAATTGACGTCGATCGCAGCCGAATACGGCGATGACAAGAGACAAGCTATCGATAAGTCGATCAACGAGCTCGTCCTCTGTATTGTGTTCAATCAGGTTACTGAGATACCCACCGCCCGATTTTCCCGATTGCAGGTCCTGCTACAAACCTATCTTCGCGTGAAAAATCTCCACTTGCTCGGGAAGATACCCGAGGATCAGGCACTTCGAAATTCGATCGGTAAATAC
>JAAEOZ010000539.1 GCA_024222685.1 Gammaproteobacteria bacterium
GGCGCCTTGCGTAATGCCTCTCGACATCACCAGTACCAGATCCTGCCCCGGAATCATGATGACAATCAGCGAACTGATGACAAACAACAGAATCTGCGACTCGTTCATTTAACGCTCTCCTAGAAATAAAGCTTGCCCGAAATGCCGCCAAAGACGGCGACTTAATGCCATCAATGATACAGCTAATATTGGCGATTATTATTGCAAATAATGTTATGAAATATCATCATTAACAATATATGGTTAATTTAGATCGATATAACAACATAATATTGCAAGCGCTCCAAACAGATGGCCGCATCAGCAACATCGACCTGGCCGAGCGTATCGGCCTGTCGCCATCGGCCTGCCTGCGGCGCGTGCAGGAACTGGAGAAGTCCGGCGTCATCAGCGGCTACCGTGCGGTTATCAACTACGAGGCGCTGGGCGTGGGCCTGGTCGCCTATATTGCGGTCGGGTTGTCAGACCACAGCTTGCCGTCACAGCAAACCTTCGAGCAAGCCATGCGCGATTGCCCCGCGGTACGGGAATGCCACAACGTCACCGGCCTGGTCGAGTATCTGCTGCGCGTCGAGGTTGCCGACATCGCCGCCTACAAGTCGTTTCACGCAGATGTCCTGGGGGCTCTGTCACAGGTAAACTCGATCACCACTTACATGGTGCTGGATTCACCAAAGAACGATCGCGGCTGAAGATATGTGGTCGTTAAACCATAGCTGGTCCGCTTTCGCCAAAGCGGGCGCTGGGATATTCAGGGTAGGCGGCAGAAACCGACCCAAAACAGGTCTTTAAATTCTCTATCCCAGCAGTTGAAAACGATCCTAGGTGGGCATCAAATTTGATAAAAGAATCAATGTGTTCCCATTTCCCTTCTACACATTGTTGAAATTAATGGTCTTCGTATTGCGGTATCGTGAAGCAAAAAGTGCTGCCCTTGCCGACTCCCTTAGATTCCACCCAGACTCTTCCGCCATGCTCCTCAAGAATGCGGTGCACCCGTGCTAACCCAATCCCGCTACCTTTGGTTTTTGAGTCTAGACGCTCGAATAATCCGAAGACCCTCTCATGATACGCGGGATCGATCCCTTTGCCATTATCTTGCACATAATAGACTATGCCTGTCGCTAACTTGCGCGACCCTATCTTCACATGAGGTTTGAATTGATTGTCGCGGAATTTGACTGCATTATCGATCATATTTAGCAGTGCTTCACGCAGGCGCTCCCGGTCGCCGAAAACCACCGGAAAATCTGAAACAATCTCGATTGTGATATCCAGTTCGACCGCTTGTAAATTGATAGAATTGACTACTTCATGCACCAAATCTCCGAGCGCAACTGCTTCCGAAGGCATGGTAATGTGACCGATTCGGGCCAATTCCAACAATTCGTTCAAAAGAACAGACATGGAATCGACTGCAGAGGTAATGCGCTGAACATGGCCCGTCAGCTTTTTGCTATCTCCGGCGTCTATATCATCCAACAATATCCCTGAAAAACCAGCGATGGTTACCAATGGACTTTTAAGTTCGTGGGATATGGTGTAAGCGAACCGCTCTAACTCGGCGTTTTTGATCTTCAACTCATTAATCAAAAGCTCACGTTCCTCCCCTGCCAGCTTGCTTCTGGTGATGTTCGTTCCCACGCCCCGGTAACCGATAAATTTACCGTCCGTGTCAAAAATGGGCTTGCCACTAGTAGAAAAATGCTGAATTTCTCCATTCGAGCCGACCCATTTTGTCTCGCAGTCACGAAAGGTCTCTCGGGCTTTGGTGAGCTGGTTAAATTTTTCCCACTGCTTAACTTCGTCGGCAGACAACCTGGGTAGAACGTCAGCATATAATTCTGCCCGCGTTCGACCAACAGCACTTTCGGTAGATATCCCCGAGTGTGATTCATAACTGGAGGAAAAATATGAATATCGAAAATCAGCATCCATTTCCCACAACCAGTCGGAGCCAATCTCCACAAAATCATGAAACCGTTCCTCGCTCTTACGCAGTCGCAGGGTCCGCTCCTCAACCAGAGCTTCTAGTTCGTCGTGGGCTTGGCGAAGGGCTTCTTCAGCCAGCTTCCGGTCCATGATGCCTTTATCCATTATGGCTCGTATAGCTAGAGAGTTTTTTAATGCAGGTGCTGAAGTAATTGTTTTTGTCAGACATATTGGGTTCTTCGTCCAATAATAAGTTTAAACCCAAATTTCGTTGGTATCAGTATATATCAGTCTGCTCGACCTATGCCACCAAGTGTCCGTTATTGGCGAAGATTGCCGCCTGGCACAGTTTTCTGGGAGTCTGCTTTGGGCAGATTCTGTTGAAAAACTCGATAAAATGGAGGACTGTTTTTCTGCAATAAACCAAACCATCATGAACTTCTCGTAGCAGATAGTATGTAAGCTCAC
>JAAEOZ010000540.1 GCA_024222685.1 Gammaproteobacteria bacterium
CACCACCGTCATCGATTTACCCGAGGCACCGGTTGAGCAGGTCGCTAAAGCTTTAGTTAATCGGGCGGTTACCTTCGGCCAACAGGGCAATTTCGATACCGAAATCGCTGACTACACCACCGTCATCGATTTACCCGAGGCACCGGTTGAGCAGGTCGCTAATGCTTTAGTTTTACGCTCAGTAATATTTAAAGACCAGCTTCTTATCGACAAATCAGTTAAAGATTTAATTAGCGCTTTACACGTAAATTCAAACAGTCCTGATATTAATCTCACTCCATTATGGAACAAGTTAGGGAACCTTTACCTTGACCACTCCGTCCACAAAGACAAAGCCCTCAAAGCATTCTTAACAGGCTTAAAAATCGAGAAAAATGAAAGTAAAGACTACATACATGGCAATTTAATCTGGTGTCACATTATTTCGGGGAATATGCATTCGGCGGTTAAGCAACGAAATCATATCGATCAGTTGCCACAAACGGGAATTGAGTTGATAGACGCAGCTATTGCCATTAAAAGCGACAATTATGGACTCTCCATCGATCATTTGAAAAAGGCCCTGGATACTAACGACCCTGAGTTGTGGACATCATTTAAAGACGACCTGCTTCGGCTAGTTCGATTAATGAAACAGTCAGGTTATGGTGAAAAGCTACTCGACTGGCTCGAAAGTAATAGTTACAAATTGAAGCATGCAGCCTTTTATCACGCAGTAGACGCTTATATTTCAAGTGATGATTTACTCAAAAACATTAATCCCGAAACCCGTAAAATTGCACAACCGATATATGACTGGCTAGATCTCGATAATATTGAAATTTCCGACTAGAAATACTAAGGACCTTGAAACGAAACAGCTGGTTTATTCGCTCGCCAGTCGTGGAATAAAACTCAGCACCCTCACCTTGCCAGGCAAAGTCGGATTAAACAAACGATTATGCCAGTAGGTCGACTGATAGTATGCATCGGATTCATCGAGCTCTTCAACATCAAAATCGAACCCAAATTCAATGCTGTCCTGTTTGAATTTCAAGTGGCATTGACCCGCTTCTTTTAGAGATTCCACAGCCTGTGAGTCGAGGCTGAACAACGCGGTCAAGTTACTGGAAAAATTAAAGTCATCCTGATAATGCCGTTCAGCCAGAATGCGCAATCCATTTTTAACCCACTCGGCTGGATCGGGGGTCTTTCGCACGATATGTCGAATTTCAGCAGTCGCCGCCTGTGGTTCCTGTTTTACAATTAAAAACTGGAGTTGGGCCTGTTCGTCACCACCATTGATTGAATGCACCCCGGCGCTCATGCCTGTTGTCGGTCGTCCACCCATTTCGCGCATACTCATCTTGCGCAGGCGGCACTGCCAGGATATAAAACGCTTGTATTCTTCGTCGAATGAAGTCATCGGTTACACACTAAAGCAAGACAGCTACCCGAACGGATAGCTGCCATAATATTTAGAACAAGCCTTCAACCAGCCCTTCATCATTGAGGTGGATATTGTCCGCAGACGGAACTCTCGGCAAGCCAGGCATGGTCATGATATCGCCACAGACCGCAACAATGAATTCCGCGCCAGCCGACAGGCGTACTTCGCGAATCGGTACTTCGTGGTTGATCGGCGCACCCATCAGAGACGGGTCGGTCGAGAAGCTGTACTGGGTCTTTGCCATACAGATCGGGAAGTGTCCATAACCATCGGCTTCGAACCTGGCAAACTGATCGCGTACCTTCTTGTCGGCGATGATGTCATCCGCGCCATAGATCGTGCGTGCCACGTGACGGGCCTTTTCCCACAACGGCATATCATCGTCGTATAGCGTGTGGAACTGTGCCTGGCCTGAATCAGCCACTTCGGCTACATGCTGAGCCAGTTCCTGTGTGCCTTTGCTACCTTCACCCCAGTGATTACAGTCGAAGGCTTTAACACCAAACTCTTCGCAGAAGGTTCTAACCGCCTGCAATTCGCCTTCGGTATCGGCAACAAATTTATTGATCGCGACGGTGACCGGTACGCCAAAGCCCGTGAGGTTACGGATATGTCTACCGAGGTTTTCACAGCCTTTGGCAACCGCTTCGACATTTTCTCCAGCGAGCTGGTCTTTGGCAACACCACCGTGCATTTTAAGTGCTCTGACGGTCGCAACCAGTACCACGGCATCGGGCGACAAACCGGCTTTACGGCACTTGATATCGAAGAATTTCTCGGCACCGAGGTCTGCGCCAAAGCCTGCTTCGGTAACCACATAGTCAGCCAGTTTCAGTGCCGTCTTCGTTGCGATCACGGAGTTACAGCCGTGCGCAATATTGGCAAACGGACCACCATGGATAAATGCCGGATTGTTTTCCAGTGTCTGTACCAGGTTGGGCATGAAAGCGTCCTTGAGTAACACGGTCATCGCACCCGGCGCATTGACGTCTCTGGCGTGTACCGGTTTGAGGTCACGGGTATAGCCGATGACGATGTTACCGATTCTGCGGCTGAGGTCGTCGAGATCGGTCGCCAGGCAGAAGATCGCCATGATTTCCGATGCAACCGTGATATCGAAACCGCCCTGCCGAGGTGTACCATTACCCGGACCGCCGAGACCGATGGTTATGTCTCGCAGGGTACGGTCATTCATGTCCATGACGCGCTTCCAGGTAATTCGACGTGGGTCGAGACCTGATTTATTTTCCCAGTGAATGTGGTTGTCGATCAGAGCTGATAACAGGTTATGAGCAGCACCGATGGCGTGAAAGTCGCCGGTAAAGTGCAGGTTGATGTCTTCCATGGGCACGACCTGGGCGTAACCGCCACCGGCTGCGCCACCTTTCATACCGAAGCAGGGACCGAGGCTCGGTTCACGTAAACACATCACCGCATTCTTGCCGATGCTGTTTAAGCCATCACCGAGACCAACAGTCGTGGTGGTTTTACCTTCACCTGCAGGGGTCGGTGATATCGCCGTCACCAGAATAAGCTTGCCATCCGGTTTGTCTGAGAGGGAGTTGATATAGTCGGCGGTAATCTTGCCTTTATCATGACCAAAAGGTAGCAGTGCGTTAGACGGGATGCCTAATTTGTCTGCAATCTCTGAAATAGGTTTTAAGGTTGCTTCACGCGCGATTTCGATGTCACTTTTAGCCATTTTTGTCTCCAAATAGCAGGGGGTTTATCAGTATTTTCTACCGGAACCAAATCATACAATGCGGGCAATCATACTGAGGTATTCAGAAGAAAGTATTCAAAAAACGACATAATTTAAGGTCGATTTCAACCACCCGATCGAGATACTAACACGTTGTTACACCGACTGTTTTCCAGACCTGACAAATCTGCGCAGGCGCTGCATCGAGGGCCATAGAAATTCGGTTAATCCAGCCAGTGAAATTAGCACTACACCACTCAGTTCCCGAACCCCAAAAGGCTCGTTAGCCCAAAGCGCCGCGGTAATTGCGGCGACACTGATTTCAGTCATGAACAACAAACCGACGACACCCGGATTTAAATGTGGTGCACCCCAGAATGCAGCATAAATACCCGGTATCAGCAACACCGGCCCAATCACCATAAACCATGGCAACACACTCCAGATAGCTTCTATATCCGGGACTTCTATTTCACCAGCTATAGGAGACAGTGCTAATGCTATGGCCGCGAGGGTTCCATAGAAAAAATACAGGGTGGAAAATTCATGGGCATGACTGCCATCATCCTGGCGCAGCAGGACGGCCGCCACCGCCCAGCCCAGACCAGCCAGCAAACCCATCCAGTCCCCAATATTTCCGGGTAACAGGGTACCCTGATCTATACGCAGTATCACCAGCATTCCCGCTATGCCCAGTAAAATGGCAGCGACACGAGGTGGCGTAATCACTTCACCGAGTACTATTCTTGCCAGTAGCAATGACCAGATTGGTGTCAGGTAATACAGCAAAACAGCACGCACTACTTCGGTGTAAAGCATCGCATTGGCATAGAGAACCAGTGAGCATCCGGTAGTTATGCCAATCCAGTGCCAGGCCTTCCGGCAGTTTTTTATGCGTAGCCATTGCCTGGCTGTCCAGGGAAGAAAAAACAGAAACGGCACCGCGTAGAACAGCACTGTCGACCAGGCAGCATAGACACCTGCCTGATCCATTAGCCGTAATGGAATCCAGTACACACCCCAGACTACGCCACTATAAATGCAGGCCAGTTTGGCCTGAGTGACTATATCCAGTTTTGAAAAAATCTCGCGCATCAACAGAGTCTACCCGTAAACCCGAGGCTGTTTAAAGCAGAATTCAATTACGAATTCTGCGTACGGTTTTTATTTGTACTAACTCAGACCTAATCTGGTCGGATTGTTAACAGATCTTAATTTATACAGACAATGTATATTTTATACAAAGCGGTCATTCCG
>JAAEOZ010000541.1 GCA_024222685.1 Gammaproteobacteria bacterium
GGCAAAATATTTAATATCTCGTTAGACCGGCTCATTGAAAACAGCCCGAACACTCGGTTAAATACGGGGTTAGCACTGAAAACGTTGTTTGAAATTTCGATAAAATTGGGCTGCTGTGCCGCCTCTTTACGCAAATATCTTGCATGCTTGAGGAAATCATCAATTAAACGAATGATGCCATCCTGAATCAGGAAAACGCGGTCACCTATGGTCATCACATGATCGGAGTTCCGCCGCTTGTATTTTGCACGCAACTCAAAACATTCGAAGTAGGTTCGTGCCAGAAAACGTCTTAGAACATCATAAAAAGAACCGCGAGTATCAGGATTAGTATATAAGTCCTGATTTACTCGTTTGCAGAATTCTTTTACAAACCGTTTTTGCCGATTGATAATAACCGTAATCAATATCCGTACGACCACAGCAATACAGAATGCTATTAGCAGAATCGGCATTAGAAAATCGGTGGCGTACTGCACAATTAGATTAATCATTTCTACAATACTGGAATTCACTATGTTTCTCCTTTCTCGGCCAGACCGAATTTGATAATAACTCGTTGCGATTTAAAGCAGTTGTACTGTTTGCAAAACTCATCCTTGGTTAGATTACCGGTATCCTGTGGATCCAGTGTCTCGCTAAAAAAACTTCGTCCGGTTACCTTAATGAGTGACAATAATGTTTGCTGGTGATCGAAAGTCAGTTTTTCCGGATCAAATACATAATCGAATATCGAACGCGCGCGGGCATAACTTAAATCCAGGTTATAATTAACCGCCTCACGGTTTTCTTCAGAGAGGCCCTGTGGATCTACCAGTTCACCGCCATATGTGGGTGAAGCAAAGCCGACGATTTCAACAGAAGAAATTCGCGCAATATCCGACTCGGTAGCAAACAGGCTTTGCGCATATACTGGTATCGCCTTGCGAATAGTTCTGATCATGCCGGACTTTAATTTGAAACTGTCGGTGTCGAAATAATCTCTACCAAAATCCAGAACAACATCGCCACTACCGCTATCGACCTCGGCACCGATTCCAGCTTCCTTAAAATTATCCTGTATCTGCCTGGCCACATCCTGACGACGTTTTGCCAGTTCAAGCGCCTTACCCAGTTCCTTACTGGTATCTGCCAGGCTGCTTTGTGCTTTTTCCAGTTCCTCGGCAGTATCTTTTAACGCCTGCTGAGTTCCACCTAATTCACCTGCCAACCTGTCAGCTTCTTCGCTACGAGCTGCATAATCATCTTTTAATCCACTGACCGCCTCACCCAGCTCCTTTAACTTGTCGGCATGCGCTTTTTCCAGTCCAGCAATCTTCGATTCACGAGACTTTACACCTTTCTCTAATACAGCAAGTTCACCTTGTTTCTGGTCGAGGTCACCTTTAAGGTTTTTATACTTATCTTCCAGCGCCTCGATTTCTGCAGCACTGGCATTTTCCAGAGCGGCCTTTTCTGCAGCTTCCCGAGATAGTTGCTTTTCAAGGTCTGCAAGCTCTGACTGACTCTGGTCCTGAAGTTCGCCCAGGGTTTTCAGCTGTTTATTGAGTTCTCCAGTTTGTTTTTCAAGAGTAGACTCAAGCCTGGCCTTGTCCGCTGCTTCGGCTGAAAGTTTGCCCTGAAGAGAAGCCAGTTGATTCTGGCTTTCATTATGCTTCTCTGCCAGTTGCTGAATTTTCCCCTGAAGATTTTCAGTTTCCTCAGAAAGCTTCATTTCAATCGCCTGTTTGTTAGACCGTTCAGCTTTCAATTGTTGTTCAAGTTCAGCTAGCTCGGACTCGGCCTGGGACTGCTTACCGGTAATTTCTTCAATCTTGCTCTGTAAATTTCTGCTTGCTTCGCTATGGGAAGATTTCAGACTGGCTTTTTCCGCGGCTTCGGTCGCCAGTTTTTGCTCCAGCGAAGCCAGTTTTACCTGCCCTTCACTGTGTTCATTGCTGAGTTCCTCGAGCTTACTTTTGAGATTTTGCGTCTGTTGTTGATGCGCGCTTGCCAGAGCGGATTTTTCTACAGCTTCCTGTTTTAAAATTTCTTCCAGTGAAGCGATCTGGCTCTGTTCTTGTTGTTGCTGTTGTTTTAATTGTTCAAATTTGCTTTCCAGGGCTTCAGCCTCAGCGGTGTGACGAGTTTCCTGCGCCGATTTTTCTGCTTCCTCAGACTGTAAACGTTGCTGCAACGAGGCAAGTTTACCCTGGCCTTTATGATACTGATCCTCTAGCCGTTCGAACTCACCTTCAAGTTGGCTGGTTTGTTCGGAATGCGCCTTTTCCATTGCCGACATCTGCGATGCCTCCAGTTCAAGCTGACTTTCCAGCGTCGCCACATTATCTGCTTTTTGCCTGATTTCCTTTGTTAGCTGAAAATTTTGCTGAACTTCGGCGCTGAGTTTTTCATGTGCCTCTGCTTTGGCTACTGCATTGGCATTAATCAACGAAACAATCATTTGCTGATACTGATTCAATGCCGATTCACGTGCCTGTTGTTGCTGAAACTCCTGCTGCAGTCGTTGCTTGTTTTCACTGGCTTCTGATTCCAGTAGTGAAATCTGATCGATCACCTGCTGGTAAATTTGCTGTTCAACTGGATTAGCCTGTTTTGCAAGATACTGAGTCTTTATAGACTCGTATAGTTTGAGTTCCTTTTTAACCGATTCAACTTCTGCGTGAGTGGTGATGGAAACCATACCGGTACGCAGGCTGGCAACCATATACATTAATAGAAAAATGAAGGCGAGCACCATGAACAGATCACTATAGGATGCCCACTGGCTATCCCCGGACTGTTTCTTAACTCGTATAGTGTCGTAATCGAAGCTCACATCAATTCCCAGAATTGATCAAACTACGACTGAGCGGCTAGTACCGCCGCCCAGCAATTGAACAATTTAATATTTGAATATCCTTAGTCTAGGATAACAATAGAAAAAAGTGGGGCAAAAAGGCGAATTAGTGGAATGTTTTGCCCTTCGATTCGGCATTTAACTATCAGATTGTTGTTAATAACTTTTCTTCGCTATCTTTCCTCAGATTCTTTTTTGCCTTTCATCTCTTTCCCTGTTCTGTAAAATGATAGTGGGCACATATTCAGCGAATAATCGATTCAGGTTTGCAGATGCGAAATACTCAATACCCAGGCCGCTCGCCTGTTATGTCTACAGAGGCCATGGTAGCAACCAGCCAACCGATGGCTACCGAAGCAGCCATTCAGGTACTACGCGATGGGGGTAATGCTCTGGATGCTGCTATTGCTGCGAGTGCCGTGCTCGGCGTTGTGGAGTCTTACTCGTCCGGAATAGGTGGTGACTGCTTTATTCTTTATCACCAGGCTTCGACAGGGAAGCTTCATGCAATCAACGGTAGCGGTCGATCTCCGGCAGCAGCAACACCGCAGGTCATACGGGACCGTGGACATGACTCCATGCCCGAACAGGGCATTCTTTCTGTCACCGTTCCGGGAGCTATAGACGCATGGTATAGCGCCAACGAAAAACTCGGTAAGTTACCAATGAAAGATTTACTGGCACCGGCTATTCATTATGCCAGTAAGGGATACGTAGTTAGCCCGATAATCGCGGATAACTGGAAGCAGCATGAGGCACTACTGGCACAAACTGAGGAATCAGCAAGAGCATATCTGGTTAATGGACAAACTCCAGCAGTCGGTACAATCCACAGACAGCCTGACCTTGCAGATACCATGACTATTATTGCCGAGAAGGGTCGTGATAGTTTTTATCAGGGCGAAATTGCCGAGCAGATCATACGATTCAGCGACAGTTATAACGGACTATTATCGCTGGATGATTTAGCGCGTCACGAAACACAATGGGTCACCCCAATCAGCTCTGATTATCGCGGATATCGTGTTTACGAAATCCCGCCTAACGGTCAGGGTATCACCACGTTAATGGCACTAAATATCCTCAAACAAACCGAGCTTTCAAATATCCCTCACCTGTCTGCTGATCACATTCATTTACTCAGCGAGGCTTTTACATTGTCTATGGCAGAACGTGACAGATTTGTTGCCGATCCGAATTTTGAAGATATGCCAGTCGACCAGTTACTTTCCTCGGAATTTGCCCGTAGTCAGTTTAATCGTATTAATATGTCACAGGCAATGACACAGCCTGTCAAATCGGCAATGCCAAAACATAAGGATACTGTCTACCTTAGCGTGGTCGATAAAGATCGTAATGCCTGCTCTTTTATCAACAGTGTATTTTATTCCTGGGGTAGTGGTCTGGTGGCAGGTAATAGCGGTATTAATTTGCAGAACCGGGGATCTGGGTTTTCACTCGAAGATGACCATTTTAACCAGCTCGAACCGGGTAAGCGACCGATGCACACCATCATTCCTGCGATGCTCTACAAAGATGACCAACCTGTACTGAGCTTTGGCGTTATGGGTGGTCAGTACCAGGCAATGGGGCAAACATATGTAATTTCTAACTGCATAGACTATGGTATGGACGTTCAGCAGGCACTCGATGCAGCACGGTTTTTCCTATACGACGGGCAATTATCACTGGAAGCACCTATTAGCTGGGATATACAGCAGCAACTTGCGAATCGTGGACATCGGGTAGTCAGCGGTGAAGAGTCTCACGGCGGTGGACAGTTAATTTACATCGACTGGCAGAATGGTGTCTTACACGGCGGTTCCGACCCACGTAAAGATGGCATGGCAGCGGGATATTAAAGCCCCCTGAATGGCTTGTCGATTTTGAGCTTGTTTTGTTAGATGTGTTTGAGTAATCATGCTAATTACCTTTCTACATTAACTTGATATACGTCAAACTTACAATGTTCCCACCATAAACACCTCAATTAGTCGCTTGCCTGCGCCTAACATTAACGTTAATGTGGACATATATAGCTTCGAATTCTAATACTCTTTAGTTTGTACATATGGTAAAAACCAGCGATTTAATCTGGCAGGACGCACAACATCAGATGTTGTTCAAGTTAATCGACGACATCAAACAGGAGCCTTTTGACCGATCAGTCTTCGTCCAGTTACAGGCCTACGCCGAGCATCATTTTATTCTCGAAGAAGCTTATATGACAAAACTCGAGTTTCCGGAAACAGATGCACATGTCAAGGCACATGATCGTTTCCGGGAGGAACTCAATGGAATGGTCGAATTACCATTGAGTATAGACAGATCTCTACAGGATTCTCTGTCTCTGTTTTTATCCGAATGGCTGCGCTTGCATGTCATGGGCATTGATAAGAAGCTGGAAGCGTTTATTCTGGAGTCTGAGGCGAAGTAAGTTTCACCCCCTCCCAATAAACGGCATCTTCGTCGCCATAATCGTCATAAACTGCACATTTGATTCCAGCGGCAGCTCAGCCATTTGCACAACCGCCTGGGCTACATGCTCGACATCCATTACCGGTTCAATAGCAACCTCACCGTTTGCCTGCGGCACCCCGCCCGGCATATTAACGGTGATCGGTGTTTCGGCATTACCTATGTCTATTTGTCCGCAGGCAATATTATGCTGTCGTCCATCTAGCGAAATGCTCTTGGTGAGCCCGGTTATGGCGTGTTTAGTGGCAGTATAAGGTGCAGAGTTGGGGCGTGGTACATGTGCAGATATGGATCCGTTGTTTATTATTCTTCCTCCTTTCGGTTGTTGAGCTTTCATCATTTTAATGGCTTGCTGTGAGCATAGAAATGCTCCGCTTAAATTGGCATCCAGTACAGATTTCCACTGGTCATAAGTAAGCTCCTCCATGGGTATACCGGGTGTAAACAAACCGGCATTATTAAACAGTAAATCGAGTCGCCTAAACTGTTGCCTTGTCTCACCGAATAACAATTCGACCTGTTGTGGCTCGCCGACATCACAGGTGACGCACAAACAGCTACTGGCGTTCTCGCCTGAAAGTGCCACAGTCTCTTCGAGAGGATTCAGACGCCTGCCGGTAAGCACCAGTGAATAACCTTTGTCCAGTAGCGCGAGGCTAACTGCCCTGCCGATGCCACTACCGGCACCGGTTACCATCGCCACTTTAGTTTGCTCTGTATTCATATTGACCTACCTGTTTTTTAATCGGGAATCTGATAAGCCTCAAGTTCTATCGAGTCAGGTATGAATCCCATCAATACCAAATTGCCCCGATAGCGTTGATGACCGGTAGAAGTAAATTCAAATTGATAGGTTCTACGGATAAGCCATCGTCCACTTACACGCCTTACCGGCCAGTACCCTCTGATCACCATACTCTGATCGAGTAATTGCAGGCCAAGTTGCTGACAGTGCTGTGTAGCCAGATCTAAGGCCCGGTTTTTAAATTCTCCACTCTGCCACCAGTAGTGAAGCATGAAACCACCGATCACCATAAGCAAAACGTTTAATAAAAAAGTCATTAGCAATTATCAAATATTGAGCAGTATACACGTCGATACTACAACCAGTAGCGCAGCAGCCTTGGAATCCAGGCCAGCCATCTAAGTAATAATGGATAATTGCGCCATCTCTGCAGCGTTATCTCAATGCATTGATGCAGATCCTGATCGAATCGCTGTTCCATTTGATCAACCACTTTCGAATCGTAAATCAGTGCATCCAGTTCAAGGTCGTGAATAAAGCTCCGATAGTTTAAATTAGTACTCCCGACCAGAACGGCATCATCGATTAACATGGTTTTTGAGTGTAATACGCTACGTTGATATTCATACACACGAATACCCGCATTGAGTAGATCGGCATAATAGCTGCGGGACAGGCTTGGGAAAAAGAAAATATCCGAACGAGTCGGTACGATCACGTTAACCATTACACCCCCTTTAGCCGCCTGGCGTAATATCTTCAGCACTCGGTTGGAAGGATTAAAATATGCATTGGTAATACAAATGCGGGTTGAAGCAAAACGTAAATGATCGAGTAATTCTGTAGCGCTTTGCTTACGACCGCGGATACTACTAAAGGCCAGAAACTGACGAGTCCGATTGCGCCGATTCTCACCTTTTCGTTGCCATACCTGCTCAAAATTCTGTAATAACATTGCAACCGTACCACCGCTGGTGCGCAGCCCGGTATCATGCCAGGTTTCATCTTCATTATGCGACTGTCGATTGTAATGGTCGGCGGTGATATTAAAGCTGCCCAGCCAGGCAATTTTCTGATCGATAATACATAACTTGCGATGATTTCGACGATTGATTGTAGCGATGCCGAATAATATTGCACTGTAGTGTTGCCCGGCACTTAAAGCGTTTCGAAAGGCATTAAAGTCCCATGGCAAGGGATGAAATATCTTAATTTCACAGTGCACGGATTCCAGCATTTCAACCAGCCGCGTAGTATCAACATAGGAGCCTACACCGTCGATCAGCAATCGGACCTGCACACCGCGTTTACAGGCCCGCTGCAACGACTCAACAAAAGCTCTGCCGACTTCGTCAAGACGAAAAATGTAGGTCTCCAGGATGATGTCTGACCGCGCACGATCAATATCTGCCAGCAGACCGTCAAAATAAACTTTGGGGTCAAATACTAATCTGTCAGGGGATTCCAATAGGATATCTTCCATGTTGATCTGTGATTTACAATCATGCCCATCGAAGTCGACTATAGCGAACAATTAAAATAGCAGCGATTGGTAATACCAGTCCAGTAATAATAGTGGCCCAGATCAAATCCCCTAATTGACTGTAATCAGCAGCCACCTCAACTTGCTGAGTAACCGGGTCTTTTATTTCACGTGTTATAACATAAATCTGATTGAGATATTTTGTTCCCAGATTCGATGCTGACAAAGCCAGATTAGTAAAAGAAGCCATTACCGCGAAGAAAGTTGCCTTGAGATTTTTTGGTGCAGAATTCGCGATCCAGGCCAGCATCGGGATCATTGCAATCTGTCCCAGTGGTGACTCCAGCGCAGTATTTACCACTGCAATAAAACGGGCATCGACAATGCCACCGGTGAGTGAGGCAGTCCACTCGTGCATACCGTAAAACATGCCGAGAAAGGGTAAAGTCAAAACAGTGCCGGCTATGGTTAACATGCCGATTACGTAAGCGATAGAACGCTCTGCCATAAATCGTCTAAAAACAAACATGCCTGCGAGCGTCAACATGCCACCAATCAACGACAACACCGAAAGAAATTGCTGATCGAAGCTGAGGTCATCGATCATCCACCAGGTCAGACCGGCGCCCTGTAACGGCACTGCGCGAAAAACAAAAATAATAACTGCTGTTCCTACTAGTGTACGTCTGGCTCTGGGATCCAGTTCACGAGTTAATTTAGCTATCAGAAATGTAACTATTGCTAATGACCCGACAAATATAACTTCCTGATTATAGCTGTAGCCACTGAATCCCATACCAAGAGTAAAAATGACAAACACCAGGCTACCCCCGAGTATCCACCAGTTTGGTGTCGTTTTTTCGATCCCGGCATGCATTTGCCGATCGACCTCCTGTCGACTCATGCCCTGATTCAGCTTGTACCGAATTTCACGGCGTTTGATAAAACTGGCAAACAGAACACCCACTACAGAAATAGCCGGAATAATCAGCGCCATGCTATAGATGTCGAGATAAACCCTGGCCTTATCGGCTTCTGACAGGTCTTCGACATTGTCAAACATTACCACGTTAATCACCGCAACTAGCACCGAGCCACCGATAATGGCTACCCGGCCCAGGGTCTGCATCGTGGTATGCATGAGCTTCAACCGGGCCGCATCAATCGGCTCACCATTTTCGTCGAAATGAGGAACCGCCTCTACAGTCATGCCGTCAGCGACGGTATCCTGAATGACAAAACCTATCGGCGCTAACAGCGTGCTCAGTACAAACCAGACTCCGGCCGGCATAACAGCCGTCATTGCGGCCCTGTCAGCAAGCAAACCGATCATAATCAACAGGCTGATCGCAATGAGCAATGCACCGACATAAACCAGAATACCCTTCCAGCGCCAGATCAGGTCAACCAGATGCCCCATAGGCATTTTCAGCGCCCAGGGAATATTGGCCCAGAAACCGAGCGCAGCCATAAATGCGGCAGACAAACCCAGGTACTCTTTTACGAAAAAAGTCCCGACTATTGCAGTCAGCCCAGAAATACCGGCTGCCATATAAACCATTAACGGCGGCAAATAGGAAAGTCGTATTTCACGACCTAATGATAAAAGGTTCTGTTCGAACCAGTGATTAATTGACTTAAGCATTGATTACCCAGTCTAGTGGTAGCTGGTCCAAACGAGATTGCCACAGCGTTTCACGCTTCGCAACGGCATCGATAAGTAATCTATAAATTAACCAGCAGCACGGCCCAGGTTAACTAACCCAGGCCAACGAACTTAAAAATCAAAGTGGGCGTAGAGCGGTAAATGGTCAGACAGATGTCTCCATTCCACTGTATCGAGGCATTCACAGTCAAGCAGGTGAATATTTCGGTAAAAAACACGATCCATCCGAAAGATCGGCCGGTGCGACGGGAAGGTCTTCGCATAGCGACCGTGGGTATGGCGATAGACTTCACGCATGGATAATAGTGATTCCATGCGTCGTCCTGTTCGACCACTCCAGTCATTGAAGTCTCCTGCGATAATAACCGCCTCAGAGTCATCAACGTTGTCCTGCAGGTATGTTCGTAAAATACCAAACTGTCGTTGGCGCTCAAAACCGACAAGTTCCATATGAATACAGATCAAATTTACGCGTATATTTTTTTCAGGTAAATGCATCACGCCATGCAGTAAACTGCGACTCGCCTTCCGAAAACGCGAAAGATTAACATTACGACTCTGATCAAAATGGTATTTGCTGAGTATCGCATTACCATGGTGGCCATAATCATAAATGGCGTTCTTGCCATAGGAATAATGCGGCCACAGGTTATCGGCCAGGAACTCAAATTGCGACTCTGCAGGCCACCCTGCTACGCGCTTTTCGTGATGATAGTGATGGCCCTGGATTTCCTGTAGAAACACCACATCAACATCGACCGCCTCGAGTTGATGTCGAATTTGATGGAGTACAAAATCGCGATTGTAGCGGTTGAATCCTTTGTGGATATTGTAAGTCAGAACGCTAAGCATATCCGGAGTTTAGCATTTCTCTGCAACTCTACTGCCTAACATACAAATCCATCCATCGAGGATAGATTAAGCCTGTCAAGTAAACGATCTAACTCGGAATCCTCGTAAGCAACCGCCGAAAACCTACCCCAAACCGGAGACGGCCAGGCGCGGTCATTTTTATAGCGAATGACATGATGCAAATGCAACTGCGGAACCAGATTACCAATCGCGGCGATATTTAATTTTTCTCCATGAAATGTTTCCATCAACAGGTTCGACAAAAGACCGGACTCCTCGCAAAGCTGATGTTGATCAATTTTGGTTAACTGGTATATTTCTGTAATATCAAAGCGGTCGGGTACCAGAATAAACCAGGGATAACTTGCGTCATTCATTAATAACAAATGTGATAACTGAAACCTGCCTAGTAGTATACAGTCTTGCTGTAATTGGGGATGAATGTCAGCCATTGTGCTACACCTGCTAATATCTGGGTTGATATTTTATGCTGATAATCATTCCCTTGCTTAACAAATTAGTGATTCTGTGTTGCCGACAATCCATATTTTATGAAATAGCCTGCAGGACAAAAAGTGCTTAATAGATCATCTTCCGTTAAGCTAGCTTACAATTAATTAGATCCGAGTTTTCATTGTCTCAAATATTGCCCACCGAGCCTGTGGCCGGTGTTATTTACAACAACCGTTTTTTTTCGACTTTGCTCAGCCTTTACGCGAAAGCTTTCCTGAAAATCTCGGGCTGGAAAGTTATCAACAATGCACCAGAAATCGCCAAATATGTCGCCATCGCCGCACCGCATACGAGTAACTGGGATTTCCCGATTTTTATGGCGGCCACTGGATACTTGCAGCTCAACATCAGTTTTCTTGGCAAACACAGTTTGTTTGAGGGCCCTTTCGGCTGGCTCTTTTACTGGCTTGGCGGCATACCCGTCAACCGCACAGGCAATGCCGCATCGGAAGTAGTCAACCAGGTCGTTCAGGCATTCACGCAAAGCGATCACCTTATTCTGGGTATTGCACCTGAGGGTACGCGCTCTCGCGTGGGAAAATGGAAAACAGGCTTTTATCGAATTGCACTAGCGGCCGAAGTACCGATTGTACCCACCTACATCGACAGTAAAACCAAAACCATTGGCTTCGGTGAAATTTTCATACCAACTGACAACATGGAGGCAGACCTGGCTATTTTGCAGAATTTCTATGCAGATAAGCGTGGTATCAAACCCGGAAATAGTTACCACATAACCAGATAATATAGTGTCACTAATAAACAATGCCTAACCAGGATCTCACTACCACCCAGTTAAACCAGCTGATCGACCTGCTCAAACATCAGAAAAAACAGCTTCAGAAGCAACTGGAAAACACACGGGCTGACAGTCAACCGGTTACGCTCGATCAGCAATCGGTAGGTAGAGTATCGCGTATCGACGCGATTCAACAACAACAAATGGCTATCGCTAATCGTGAGCAAAATAAGAATCTGCTCATTGCCATCAATAAAAGTCTTAGTCGATTTGACAACGACGAATATGGTTTTTGCCTCGAGTGTGGTGAAGCTGTTGGATTTAAACGCTTGCAGGTACAGCCGCATACTGACTTTTGTCTGGCCTGCCAGTCAGTAATGGAAAACAGTTAACGATTACTTTGGTGTATGATAACCAGGAAATATCCAGAGCATAAGCGATCTATACAAACCGATACCACGGATTATAAGATATGAACAAAAATGTTATTTTAACCTGCGCAGTCAGTGGTGGTCATAATAATCAGGGTAAACACCCCGACTACCCGATCACTCCGGAACATATCGCCCGAGACTGTATCGATGCTGGAAAAGCCGGAGCAGCAATCGCCCATATCCATGTTCGCGATCCTGAAACCGGCATGCGCTCAGGCGAACTGGCACTTTTCAGGGAAGTCGTAGAGCGCATACGTGATTCCGGCAGCGATATTCTGATTAATCTTACCACCAGCGAAGGAGCTCGTTTCTCACCCGGGGAAGACAATGCCGCTATCGGTGGTCCAGGCACAACATTGATTCAACCCCTCGAACGCTTAAAACATATCGAGGCGTTACTACCTGATATTTGTACACTGGATGTCGGTACTTTCAACTTCGGTGAAACAATATTTGTCAATACACCGTCACATTTACGCACCATGGCGAAACGTATACAGGAACTTGGAGTCAAACCTGAAATTGAAGTATTTGAGCCGGGTCATATCATGTTTGCGAAAACCTTGGTTAACGAAGGTTTAATTGATGGCGATCCAATGTTCCAGCTTTGCCTGGGTATCCCGCATGCCTCGCCAGCTACAGCTGAGATTCTTTCGGTGATGAAGAACCTGTTACCCAATAATGCTAACTGGAGTGCTTTCGGTATTTCCCGATTTGAGTTTAACATTGTTGCCATGGCAGCCAGTCAAGGGGGTAATTGCCGAGTCGGGCTGGAAGATAACCTGTATTTAAATAAAGGCGAATTTGCCGGTAACCTGCAACTCGTAGAACGAGCCGTGCGAATTATTCGAGAAGTGGGTCGTGAACCGGCAACAGCAGCAGAAACTGCAGAAAGACTAGGCATAGATAGATAAAGGTATGCCTTAAATGACAACCCCGCAAACTCTCGGCTTTATAGGCGTTGGTGATCTTGCCGAGTATACCATTACAGGCCTTAGAAGAGGCGGCTATCAGGGTCGTATCCTGCTAAGCCCGCGTAATCGAACCATGTCTGCAAAACTGGCTTCAGACTGGCAATGCGAAGTCATGCAAAGCAATCAGGATGTTGTCAATAATTGCGATTATTTTTTTCTGTCAACCCGACCGGCAGATTGCCTGGACGCCCTCAGAGTCCTGGAGATATCGTCAGATAAACACATCATCAGTGTTGTTGCTGGTATCACCATATCTCAATTGCACGAGGTCATCGGAGACCAGATTAATATAGTTCGAACTATGCCGGTAACCTGTGCCAAAGCAATGGCCAGCCCTACTCTGGTTTACCCATCCAGTCCCGCCGTTAACCAGCTTTTTGATTATTGTGGAAATGCAATCGTAGCCGATGACGAAGAAGCCTTTAATCAGGGAAGCGTAGTCGCCTGTGTTTATTCCTGGTATTTTGCGCTGTTCAACGAACTCATCGATGCCTGCAGTAATCAGTCTCTGTCAAAACAGATGTCGTCGGAGCTTGTTCTGGGTATGGCCAGAGGTGCCGCCAGCCTGGCCATTCAGGATAAAGGCAATAGTCCCGGGGAAATTGCCGAGGCGATAGCCACAGAAGGGACATTTTCGAAACTTGGGCTGGACATTTTAAAACAGGAGGCTGCCTTCGAGCCCTGGTTAAAAGCCTGCAACGAATTGAAATCTCGATTAAATAAGTAGACAACTAGTATGCCATCGAAACAGACTGCTATTTATCTCGGCCAGGAGCTGGCCGACTACGGCTTCAAAGACGGCCATCCTTTCGGGCCACAACGACACGACTCGTTCAAAGCAGAACTTCTCAATCAACAGCTTGATAAACAGTTGATATTGCACAAGCCTGTACTTGCTAATGCAGAACGAATTGCCCTGTTTCATACCGACGATTACATTGAAAAAGTATCCGATTATTCCAAAACCGGGCATGGTTATCTGGATGGCGGTGACACCCCTTCCTTCACCGGCATGTTTGAAGCTGCCAGTCATGTTGCCGGGTCTGTGACTGATGCCATAGACCGGATAATGGCGGGTGAGTTTATTCGGGCATTTTCACCTATAGCCGGCCTCCATCATGCACGAAGACATGTTGCAGCGGGATTCTGTGTTTTTAATGACTGTGGAATAGCAATCGAGTATTTGCGTGCGCAATATGGTATTAAGCGTGTCGCCTACATTGATATTGACGCGCATCACGGCGATGGTGTGTTCTACAGTTTTGAAGATGATGCGGATTTACTTTTTGCTGATATTCATCAGGACGGACGCACCCTTTACCCCGGCACAGGTTTCGCTGAGGAGACCGGTAAAGATGCCGCAAAAGGCACTAAACTCAATATCCCAGTGCCACCGTATTCCGATGATTCGGTTTTTGAAACTGTCTGGCCTCAGGTAGAAGCTTATCTCGAAAACGGTAAACCTGAGTTTATCCTGCTGCAGTGTGGGGCAGACAGTATTGAAGGTGATCCGATTACCAATATGGCATTCAGCCCGGCTTCGCATGCACATGCTGCCAGGAGCCTGAGAGATATTGCAGATCGCCATTGCGGGAGTCGTATGCTTGGCCTGGGCGGCGGCGGTTATAACCATGACAATATTGCACGCGGCTGGACAGCAGTGGTTGAAGCAATGGTTTAGCCAGAAAAACCCGATTCAGACGTTACTAGCACCCTGATCCAGACTAGCCTTAACCTACTCCCAACGAACGTCATTATCAGCGGACATAGCTGCCCGTAACAATTCGACTAAAGGTAATGCGCGAGTATGAAGACCAATTGCAGGCTGGTCATCGTCTGTGTCATGACTGGTATCAATTTCCTTAGGAATAGATTGCAATCCCAGTTGCAGATTTTCAAGCGCAGCAGGCACATCTGATGCAACAATGCCACCTGGTATTTTACAGCCAAAATCCATTAGCTTGAGCATACGCTGAGCTATATCTCCAAACATCGTGATATTAGCGTAGGATTTCGATTTAAAAGTGACAAGCATAGATCATGGCTCCATTTAGCTGATTCAGTATCCAGAATATAGCGCCTCAGAAATTGTTAAGTCCAGCCCTAATTTAGATAATAGACAGCAATAAACACTTCAATAAATTCTACCTGCCGCTACAATCTACCGGATTTTCATTTTAACAATTTAATACCTGATGAACAAAAGTGTAGTAACAAATGCGCTCGCTCTGGCAGCAGCAGTGGCTGGCTATCTAAATAATTACAGCCTGCTATTTATCATGGGCGTTTTTGCTTTATCCGGTGCTCTGACGAACTGGCTGGCAGTTCACATGCTATTTGAAAAAGTGCCCGGTTTATATGGTTCGGGGGTAATACCCGCCCATTTCGACGAATTCAGACAGGGCATACGCAAACTCATCATGGAACAGTTTTTTAATGACGATAATATTGATCGCTTTCTCAGTCGAGGGCAGTCAGGCGATTACCTGCCAGACCTGGTACCGGTGATACAGCAGATAGATCTCTCACCTGCGTTTGATACCCTGGTTAAAACTATTCTCAATTCTTCGTTTGGTAGCATGCTCGCAATGGTTGGGGGTGAAGAAGCTCTTAAACCGCTAAAGCAGCCGTTTATTGATAACTTACGTCATGCGATTATTGATATTACTCAGGGTGATGCGTTTTCAGAAATTCTTCATGAACAGTTCGAAAAGCCCGATGTTATCCACGGACTGAAAGCTGACATAGAGAATATTATCGATAAACGACTCGACGAATTAACCCCACAAATGGTTAAAACTATCATCCAGGATATGATTCGTCGTCATCTCGGCTGGCTGGTAGTCTGGGGCGGCTTTTTCGGTGCTTTAATAGGATTAATCAGCAGCTGGCTCGGATTATTCTAATACTGGTCTCAAAATGGGCCACCTACTCGGAGAAATACTGGATAAGATTTTCATCAGCAAGATCGAATTTCCTTCCCAGGCTAATATAGCCACTGCCCACCAGAGTCAATTCTTCGCGACGCAGAAAAATCACCTGATTTTCCTGCGTTTTAATAAAGGTTCCATTTGTACTTTGATCGGTGATAACAAACTTCCCTCGTCTATGCTCGATTTTTGAGTGATATCGCGAAATAAGCCCACCACTCACTACCAGTTGGCAGTCTTTCCCTCTACCAATTACAAATGAAGTTGTCTCTACGGGTATAGTCTGCCGTTCTCCGTTGTAGGTTAAAATTAACTTCTCAGCCAGTTGATGGCGAGATGGATTGGTGAAACTACTTGCCGTCGCCATATTGGTAATATCACCGTCATCTTCCCAGGCAAACATATAGACACTCAGGGACTCTTTACGTCCTTTGAGGCGCAAACGATCGAATGGTCGCATATTGTTAGTCAGATCAACGTTCTTAACCATGAAGGCCATTTCCTGAGAACATAGAATTTGTCTTGCACCTGCCAGACTTGCAATCCGTGCAGCTACGTTGACGGTATCTCCAAATATATCATTGTCTTCTAGTATGGCACTACCATATTGCATACCGATTCGAATCGAGACTCCGACAGTTTCTGGTGACCTGTCATCTTCCATGGTTTCCTGAATGGTCTTTGCAGCATAAACTGCCATGTCGGTATCGGCGAAGTAAACAAGTATTTCGTCTCCAATAGTCTTAACCAGTTTGCCACTATGGCGCCTGGTTATAGAAATCAGAGTGTTGAGCGATTTTGATATACGTTCACGGGCTTGATCATCACCCATGTTTTCGTACATCGCTGTGCTCCCAGCAACATCGGCAAACATTACGACGCAGTTGATTGTTTCTCGCGCCATACAAATTAGCTTCCTGAATGACTGATTGGCTTAGTACACATAGTAGCGGCAAATCTCCTTATTTGTTTATCGACCGGTATGGTAGATATTTAAGTTAGGGAGCTATACAAACAATTCCTGTTACGCTACGACTGGACTGTATAACTGAAAGCCATGATTACAAGTTCATAACTTACTTTATATGGATATAGCATGTTACTGAAACAATAGAAAATATTCTAACAATTATTTGGTAAAAATTGTCTCAATAGCCTTCGAAATACGACGTAAAGAACGCTCCTTGCCAATCATTGCAACAGTCTGATCGATAGGTGGAGAAAATGACCCTCCGGTAAGGGCAACCCGGAGCGGCTGACCTACTTTACCCATATTCAAATCGAGTTCCCGAGTTACATTTTCGATCACCTGGTGAATCGAGTCGGCCTGCCAGTCATTCAACTCTGTCAGGTACTTTAATAACAGCTGTAGAGGTTCAATTGCTGCTGGTTTCAAGGTTTTCCTGGCTGCCTTTTCATCATATTTATCAAACTCCTGGAAGCAGTACATAATACTGTCAACCAGTTCATTTACGGTAGATACTCGCTGACGGTAAAGATCAACTATAACGTCCAACCCTGAAGCTTCCCGGTTTTCCACTCCCAGTTTATTCAGTCTGTTAACAACCAGCTCAACAATGTCCGATAAAGGTAAAGACATCAGATATTGTTGGTTAATCCATCGTAATTTGTCCGAATTAAATACTGATGGTGCACGGTTAATACTACTCAGTTCAAAATGCTCAATCATTTCCTCCACGGTGAATATTTCCTGATCACCGTGTGACCAGCCTAGACGCACGAGATAGTTCAACATCGCCTCTGGCAGATAACCCTCTTCAAAATATTGCATAACACCGACCGCACCATGTCTTTTGGAAAGACGTTTGCCATCGTCACCGAGAATCATCGGTACATGGGCAAACAATGGGCAGGGTGCGTCTAAGGCTTTAAAGATGTTAATCTGCCGAGGTGTATTATTAACATGATCATCACCTCGAACCACATGGGTGATCTGCATATCTATATCGTCGACCACAACGGAAAGATTGTAAGTAGGTGAGCCATCCCCGCGCGCTATAATCAGGTCATCCAGCTCTGCATTGTTTACGGTAATTTCGCCTTTAACCTGATCTTCAAATGACACTTCACCTCGTTGAGGATTTCTGAAGCGGATCACCAGATTTTCCGCATCTCCAGGTTTCAATCCCTGATCCCGACAACAGCCATCGTAACGCGGCTTTTCCTTATTTGCCATTTGTGTTTCACGTAATTTTTCCAGACGCTGCTTTGAACAGGCGCAGTAATAGGCATGATCCTGGTCAAGCAGTTGCTGGATCACCTCCCTGTATCGATCAAAGCGTTGGGTTTGATAAAAAGGACCTTCATCATGATCGAGTTTTAACCAGGCCATACCATCGAGAATAGCCTGAACCGATGCTTGCGTAGAGCGCTCCAGATCAGTGTCCTCAATGCGCAGAACAAATTTACCCCCTACCTTGCGACTAAATAACCAGCAGAATAACGCGGTACGGGCACCGCCAACATGCAACACACCAGTCGGACTGGGCGCAAATCGGGTTTTAATCATGAACTCATCTCGAAGTGGCAAAATAAAGCGCCGTATTCTAACAAATGTGATCTGCGCCTGCCGGGTAAAATTATTCCAGAACGGCTAAAAGCTGGGTTTTAAAGATATCACTGTGTTAATTGTATCCAGTTATGATGTGTCGAATGAAACCGGGAATTATGGGGTTTGCTTAATAGTTTTGCGTAATTCCATCACCCTGCCCTTACGAATTATTTCGGTGCGGCCCAGAAATGAATTGCCGAGTATAACGAATTCGGGTTCCGGTCCTTCGATAACCAAAGCTTCGACATTCGTTAAATTAATTTGACCGACGTTAATGCTACTCAATCTAACCTGCCAGGCGGGAATTGTTTGAGTAGCTGTTTGTATCAACGTGCGGCTGCCCTCACGAAAATTAGTCCCGGCAATTATTGCGTGCCGGGAATTTAGTGTCACAAAAGTGGCACCGGTATCGACAAGAAAACGCATCGATTTACCATTAACTCGACCGTCAATAAAGTACTTCCCCTGAGAATCAGGGTAAATACGTGACGTGCCGCGCCTCGCGACTTTAAAATTGCCCTCTATCGATTGATTCAGGTTAGTTTTACTCGGTTTACCAGCGATGCTGATCTCTGCTGCATAAACCGTTATCGATAATACCGATAGTAATATAAACAGAGCAAATCGTTTGCAGGTTTTCATATCACGGTTAGTATCCAGTCAATGGCGTGCATGCAACCAAGTGCATATAAGCCTGCAAGCACATCGTCAATCATAATACCGAAACCGCCTGCAATGCGTTTGTCTGCAAGCTTGACCGGCCAGGGTTTGACAATATCAAAAATCCGAAACAGCACAAACCCCGTTAATATCCACTGCCAGTTGAGTTCTGGAACAGCAATCATGGTAATCCACAAACCGATAAACTCATCCCAGACGATTCCACCGTGATCATGAACGCCCAGGGCTTGACTACTGAAATCGCATAGATAGATACCAATCAGAAAGCCTGCTATCACAATGACAATATAGGCAACTAGCTCCAGTTGACTCAGTAATATATATGGAGGAATGGCTGCAATCGTACCCATCGTGCCGGGTGCCCAGGGCGATAATCCTGATCCAAATCCAAATGACAGAAAATGCCTGGGATCAAGCAACAGTCCCGCTGGAATCGGCTTACTCGCCAAAGTGCTGATACCCCTGAAACGATTCCAGATCAATTATTTTCTGGTTTTCAGTTAAATAATAACCCGATTCAGTGATTTCGCCGATGACAGACAAAAAGCAATCCTGATTATCCCGGTTCCAGTCGTTTAGCTGGTCTAAATGCTTTTCCGGCAAAGTGAAACACAGCTCATAATCATCGCCGCCACCCAGTGCATAGTCGTAAAGTGAGTTTGTCTCTATCCATTCGCCCACTGGTAGTCTGTCTCGGTATATCATCGCACCCACCCGGCTTCTGTCGACAATATGGCGTAAATCTCCAACTAATCCATCAGATAAATCTATTGAGGCAGTTGCATATTTTCTTAAAAAATCAGCTAAACAAAGACGAGGTACTGGTCGGTTAAGTGCGTTAATGCATTCAGAATCTAGAGTTTCCGGCAATTTTGTCTTTCCCTGTAAATGTGCCAGACCTAGTGCCGCATTGCCTAACTGTCCTGAAACGACGATCAAATCATCCAATTGTGCACCACTTCTGGTGACATACTGATTTTTCCTCACCAGGCCGTTTACCTGAATTGTCACTGACAACAATCCCTGACAGGTGTCTCCGCCAATCAATTCCATCTGATACTGTTGAGCAAGGCTTTTAAGGCTTTGCGAAAACTCTTCTAACCATTTCTCATTAGTATCCGGCAAGCTTATCGACAACAGAAACCAGGCTGGTGTTGCCGCCATGGCAGCCAGATCGCTTAAATTCACCGCAAGTGCTTTATGAGCAATATCGGCGGCGGCAGTAGATTCAGGAAAATGAACACCCTCTATCAGTGTATCGATACTCGTGACCAGCTGGTAACCTGTCGGTACTTGAATAACAGCAGCATCATCTCCCTGAGATAAAATAGTTGATTTCTGATTTAAACCCGTATCACGAAAATATCGTTCAATAAGCGAAAATTCAGAACTCCGCATCAATGCTTAACCGGCAGTTTCGAGCTGACGCATTTCCAGTGCAAGTGGATCAAGTACACCGTTAATAAATTTGTGGCTTTCATCGGCACCATAAGTTTTAGCCAGATTTATGGCCTCGTTAATCACGACTTTGTAGGGTATTTCAAGATGATGTAAAAATTCGTAGGTAGCAATGCGCAGAATATTGCATTCTATCGGATCCAGGTGATCTTCGTAATTCTCAAGATACTTCGCATAGGTCGAATCAAGATCATTCACCTCTGAAGGAATTTTATACAATAACTCAAGAAAATAGGCTTCGTCGCCGCTGGATACGCCCTGCTCTTCGAGATAGTGTTGCTTTATCCAGTCGAGGTCTTCTCCGGATAATTGCCATTGATAAAGAGCCTGTAAAACCTTGTCACGAGCATGTTTACGCTTCTTGATAAAACGCGCTTTATCCCTGGCATTTTCGGACATTGGATAATACTAACCTATCTTCCTGAGCAAGCTGACCATTTCCATCGCGACCATAGCGGCCTCAGCCCCCTTATTACCCGCTTTGGTACCTGCCCGCTCGATAGCCTGTTCGATCGTATCGGTAGTGAGGACACCGTTTATCACTGGAATAGAATGCTGTAACGCCAGAGACGACAACGCCTTTGCATTTTCTCCTGCAACAAAATCAAAATGAGGTGTCGATCCGCGAATCACGGCACCAAGCCCGATGATTGCATCAAAATTGCCGGACTGAGCAAACTTCTGTACCACTAGCGGCATCTCAAATGCGCCTGGAACATGGCTGACTGTGATATTTGATGACGCGATGCCGGACCGATTCAGCGTATCAAGGGCACCCTGTAGCAGGCTTTCAACAATAAAACCATTAAAACGCCCTACTACGATGGCTATTTTGGCCTCATTAACACTGACATCACCATTAATTTGATTCACTTCACTCATGGGGTTACCTCTTTAAGCGCCGTGCGCTTTATGCTGAATAATAGTCGACAATTTCCAGGCCGAAACCGGCTAACGCATGAAAACGTTTCGGTGCACTCATCAGGCTCATTTTCCTAACACCGAGGTCGGCAAGAATCTGAGCGCCGATACCGTAGGTACGCAAGTCTTCGGTATGCTCGTCATCATCACTAGCTTCTTCGCGAATCAGTGTCTCAATTTGCATTACCAGATCTTTCGGTGTTTCCGGCTGTCTTAGAAATACGATAACACCATAGTCATCCCCACTAATCGAGTTCATCACTTCAGACAACGGCCAGCCTCGGCCAATAGTGCCCATTAGCGTGTCGGTAAGTGTGTTTTGAACGTGAACGCGAACCGGCACCGGCTTATCCGGGCTGACTACGCCCTTTACCAGCGCCAGATGAAGTTCCTGAGCGATGCTGTCTTCATATGCGTAGAGCTGGAACTCGCCGTAATCGGTTGGGAAGCGTGATTGTACGATGCGCTCAATCGAATGCTCATTCTCGATTCTATACCGAATTAAATCCTCAATCGTGCCAATTTTAAGACCATGCTCTTTAGCAAAAATCTCAAGGTCTTTACGCCGGGCCATGGAGCCATCTTCGTTTAAAATCTCGACTATCGCTGCCGCCGGTTCGAAACCGGCAAGACGGGCGAGATCACAACCAGCTTCGGTATGCCCGGCCCTGATTAACACGCCACCCTTGCGAGCCATAACCGGAAAAATATGCCCGGGTTGTACTATGCTTTCTGGTGTTGCTTCGGGACTCACCGCGGCCAATATTGTAGTCGCTCTATCGGACGCAGAAATGCCAGTAGTAACACCTTCTGCGGCTTCGACAGAAACGGTAAAGTTAGTTTCCATATGCGCCTGATTATCGCCAACCATTAGCGGTAATCTCAACTGCTGACATTTTTGCTCTGACAGTGTCAGGCAGATCAGCCCTCTTCCGTATCGTGCCATGAAATTAATCGCATCGGCGTTAACCGCTTCTGCTGCCATGAGCAGATCGCCTTCGTTTTCACGATCTTCATCATCCATGATAACGACCATTCTTCCGGCTTTTAAATCGTCAATAATTTCCTGAGTAGTATTTAACTGCATTGAATCTTTGCTCAAATATTTGATTTTAGAAAACCGGCACTATGCAGGCTTTTCAGTAATTGCTGATCATTGTCACCACTACCTTCGTGACCTTTGATTAAGCGTTCCAGATAACGCGCGATTATATCAACTTCGAGGTTAACCTGGGTACTTACTCGATAATTTCCGAATATTGTTTTCTGTTGCGTATGCGGGACTATATTGACGTCAAACTGATTTTCCTCAATGCGGTTAACCGTCAGACTCGTGCCATCAACAGTTACTGAACCTTTCTCAGCTATATAATGCTGTAGAGAAAACGGTACCTCAAAGCTGTATCTGATGGATCGAGCGTCCTCGACAATCGAAACAATACTGGCCAGACCATCTACATGTCCACTAACAAGATGCCCGCCTAGCATTGTGTTCAGCGTCAAGGCCTTTTCGAGATTTACCATACTGCCGGATTTCAGCATTCCCAGGCTGGTTCTGGCAATGGTTTCCAGCGAAACATCGGCAGCAAAACTGTTATTACCTAAAGTAACAACAGTCAGACAGACACCATTAACTGCAATACTGTCACCGAGTGCACAATTTTCGAGTTCAAGATCAGCAGAATCAATAGCCAGGCGCAAATCGCCGCCTCGCGATTCAATGCTGGCAATGGTTCCCAACGCCTGAATGATACCGGTAAACATCAGACACTTACCGCCAACGAGTAACTGGTCATTGGCAAGTCGGAGCCATTATCAAAAGTAGCGCCTGCGAGTATTCCCGCTTCCGCAATCTTTTCGGCATTTTCAAACTGGTTATACGCTGCATGCATAGCACCAAGCGCAAACTCGGAGCCGGAGCCGACTGCCCAGAACCTTGAATACTGATCAACTTCCCGCAGTGAATAAAGACCGAATATGCCATTGGTGTTCATAATTAGGGCATCGACACGAGATGATTCATAAGAATCGTCATCTTCTTCCTTACTGTTAAGAAAATATTCCTCTTTCAATATTGGATGAATGGTTTTCAGCGTATTAAAAATTGCCAGTCGATCAGAAAAGTCAATTTTATCGGCGTGATTCGTCACCAGACTTTTCATAACAAGCTGATGCGCTGCACTACCGACAATTCCCATGTAATTATCAGATAAATTTCCCTGAAACTGCATTATTTTATCTGAGTCAGTAACAAATTCTGCCGCCTGCTTGGTATCACCAAAGCTGGTTAGACTGTCGGCAGCAATGCAGGCTGTGCCATTTTTTAATACTGCTACAATGGTAGACACGTTCAGGAATACTCCGGAATAAGCGTTAAGCGGAGATCATCTCCAGTTTGTCGAAGCTGCTGGATTTTACAGCTTATGCGTGAATTCATTTCTGTCAACTCACCGATATCAAAGGCCCCTCGGGCCTGACTTCCCAACAGTACAGGTGCCATATAAATAACCAGCTCATCAACCAGCTTCTGCTCTAGTAATGCGCCTGCAAGCGTTTGTCCACACTCAGTATGGACTTCATTTATTTCTCGTGTGGCAAGATCTTTTAGCAATAAACCTAAATCGACCCTGCCCTCAGGTGAGGAATCGATCACGATAACATCAGCGCCTGCAGCAAGTATTTTCCGATGTTTAGGCAGCTCATCACTCACAGTATAAATCCATACCGGATCACCCTGTTTAAAAATCTTTTCCTTTCCGGTCAATATCAGTCGAGAATCGATAACCACTCGAACCGGCTGTCTCACTTCGCATGTCTGACCCAAATCTTCTTTAGATATTCGAACATCGAGCTGTGGATCATCCGCAATCACTGTTGCTGCACTGGTCAAAATGGCGCTACTTCTGGCCCGTAAAAACTGCACGTCCCTTCTCGAAGATTCACCGCTAATCCATTGGCTATAACCATTCTTCAAAGCCGTCCTGCCGTCGAGTGAGGTGGCCATTTTCATTCGCACAAACGGCTTTTTTCTGTCAAAACGCTTTACAAATCCACAATTAAGCTGCCTTGCTTCATTTTCCAGTATGCCGACAATGACTTCGATATTAGCGTCTTTCAGTTTTTGAACACCATTACCTGCAACCAATGGATTAGGGTCCTGCATTGCAACAATGACTCTATCAGGCTTGTGTTCGATTAGCGCATCGACACAGGGTGGTGTCCGCCCGTGATGAGAACAGGGTTCAAGCGTGATATAAACATCTCCTCCAGTTTCGCCCTCGCGCTCAATGAGTGCATTAGTTTCTGCATGCGGCCCTCCCGCATATTCATGCCAACCACTGGAAACCATTCTATTTTGTTTAACTATGACGCAACCTACCCTAGGATTTGGATGGCTACTATATAGTCCCTTGCTGGCAAGTTTAATGGCTTCTGCCATCCAGTACTGGTCTGATGAAGAGATTGACATATGCTGGATTAGTAATTGTTATTCGTCGTCTGCGATCAAAGGTACCTGACGGCGTTGCATTTCAGGTGTCGGTTCAGCCGCAAGAGTTTCGATGACATCTTCGAATGCCTGAATATCTTCAAAGCTCAAATATACCGAAGCAAAACGAATATAGGCGACATGATCCAGGCGTTGTAATTCGTGCATCACCATATCACCGATTTTACGCGTCGAAATCTCTCGTGCTTCTATCCCTAACAATTGTTTTTTAATGCGGCTGACCGCGTCTTCAATGAGTTCTGCTGATACCGGACGTTTTTCCAGTGCTCGCATCATCCCGCTACGCAGGCGAACTTCATCGAATGCATCACGACTACCATCACTCTTGATCACCATCGGCATGTTTAACAGTGGCGATTCGTAGGTAGTGAATCGAGCCTCGCAGGAATTACACTCCCTTCTGCGTCGTACCTGAGTAGATTCCTGCGCCAGTCGGGAATCGACTACACGTGTATCGGGCGTACCGCAGAAGGGACATTTCATGGCTCAGAAGGATTTAATCCCTGTAAACAGGCAGGCGCTCGCAGATCTCTCCGACTTTAGCCTTAACTGTGGCAATGACATCATCATTGCCCATATTTTCAAGAATATCGCATATCCAGTTAGCCAGATCTCTCGACTCTGCCTCGCTGAAGCCACGCGTGGTAATTGCCGGAGAACCAATGCGCAAGCCGGAAGTGACAAACGGCGACTGAGGATCATTTGGGACAGAGTTTTTATTAACCGTAATATTGGCTTTACTCAACGCAGCATCGGCATCCTTACCAGTAACACCCTGGCGGATTAACGACAGTAAAAACAGGTGATTATCCGTGCCACCTGAAACAATATCAAAGCCGCGAGAGATAAATTCTTCGGCCATTGCATTCGCATTTACCAAAACCTGCTTCTGGTATTCAACAAAGCCCTCGCCCATTGCTTCTTTGAAGGCAACCGCTTTAGCAGCGATAACATGCATCAGTGGTCCGCCCTGAGTACCAGGGAATACCATTGAACTCAATTTTTTCTCTACTTCCGGATTAGACTTCGCCAAAATGACGCCACCGCGGGGACCACGTAATGTTTTATGGGTGGTGCTGGTACAAACATCCGCTATTCCAACAGGACTTGGATACAATCCAGCCGCGATCAACCCTGCGACATGCGCCATATCAACAAAAAGGTAAGCACCTACTTCGTCAGCAATATCACGAAAACGCTGCCAGTCGACTATGCGAGAATAGGCGGAGAAACCAGCAAGGATTAATTTTGGCTTATGCTCACGAGCGAGCGACTCTACTTCTTCATAATCAATCTCACCGGTTTCGCTGTTAAGGCCATATTGAACTGCATTGAAAAGTTTTCCAGAAAAATTAACCTTTGCGCCATGAGTCAAATGCCCGCCGTCCGATAGACTCATGCCCAGAACGGTATCACCAGCATTGAGCAAGGCAAAGTAAACTGCCGCATTTGCCTGGGAACCAGAGTGAGGTTGTACATTGGCGTAGTCTGCATTAAACAGATCTTTAACACGCTGTATCGCCAGGTCTTCGGCAACATCTACATGTTCGCAACCACCATAATAACGCCTGGATGGATAACCTTCGGCATATTTATTGGTAAGCACAGAGCCCTGAGCCTGCATAACGCGCGGGCTGGTATAATTTTCAGATGCGATTAATTCGATATGATCTTCCTGACGAGAAACTTCATCCTGCATGGAAGCCCACAATTCGGGATCAAAATCGGCAATATTCATTGATTTGGAAAACATGGGTTATCCTCGGGGTAAAAAGAAGCCGAATTCTACTAGACCAATTGCGATTTATCACCCAAATTCGCGACAATTATCAACGAAAATTCGGCAAAGATTACCAATTACGAATATAAGACTTGATGACAACCAATATCCCATTATTAAATCATGGTTGAATCCTGGCGTTGCATCGTTATATTAGACGTATTTATTCACGATCAAACAGGCACAAAATATGGAAAACGTCGGTATTTATAAACCACCTCAGAAAAACAATGCAATCGTCGACGAAGTATCTGACCGATTTCATGTCAACCTGTCCAATGATGATCTGGAGGTCACGCAGTCAGCCCAGGAAAAGCTATACGAAATCATATCTCAAAGTGATGAAGATGTATCGGCCATCCGGATCTATATCGGCGGCGGCGGCTGTGGCGGCCTTTCTTATGGAATGACTTTTACCGACCAGAAGTCTGATTTCGACACAATGCTCAGTTTTGAGGGTTTCAGTATTTACGTTGACGTGGTCGCGCTTAATTATCTGCGTGGTGCTCAGATAGATTATATCCAGGAAACAGGGCGTGAGAGATTCGTATTTAACAATGTTTTTGCTGAAACCGGCGGTACCGGCGCCTGTGGTGGTTGCAGTGCGGCTGGCGGTGGCTGCGCGTAAAACTTATTTTTTCAGAACAATTACAATTTGAATCTACCAAACGCGGTGGGCTACCGGGTTTGGTTCTTTTAATTGCACAATCGGGTAGCTATCGAGTAGCACCCTATATTCGTGCTGCAACTTCACTTGGCTATGAAATTCTGGTTGTATCTAATAGTGCCCATTCCTTAATACCAGAGATTGCAAATGGTATCACCGTCGATTTTGACAATCCCGTAAAAGCTCTGGAATTGATACTGGCTGCAACCGACGGCTTGCATATACTGTGCGCGCTGGCAACCGATGATTCCTGTGTCGAATTATGCAGCCAGGTTTCCATACATCTGAACCTTCCTCACAATAATCCAGAGGCTGCAGAACTCACACATCGAAAAGATCTCGCCAGGCGGGCATTACGTAAAGGTGGTTGCCGCACTCCAGATTTCGAGATAATTGAAATCAATTATTCCAGCAAAAATGCGTTGTCCATAGATTACCCTGTCGTGGTAAAACCGCTGTCATTATCGGCAAGCCGAGGGGTTATACGAGCGGATAATCAGTATCAGCTCGTTGCAGCCTGTGCACGAATCGATAAGATTCTCGATTCAAGCGGCCAGACCGGTTTTATCAGGAATCACCTGCTGGTTGAATCCTATCTGGACGGCGCCGAATATGCCATTGAAGGCTTTATCATCAATGGGGAGTTTCATCTGCTTACCATTTTTGAAAAGCCAGAACCTCTAACGGGCCCCTATTTCGAAGAAACCTACTACATAACTCCTTCTCGACTAGAAGGCGAACTACAGCAGGTACTCATTGCTGAAGTCAGAAAATGCTGCCAGGCTTATGGGTTGAAACAGGGACCGATACATGCCGAGGCACGCATTACCGAGACAGGTCCTGTATTACTGGAACTCGCTGCTCGCACTATTGGAGGGCAATGTGGGCAA
>JAAEOZ010000542.1 GCA_024222685.1 Gammaproteobacteria bacterium
AGCGTGCAAAATCGACCGCCTCACGAACCTCTCCTACGGCATCCAGCCAGTTTTTTCCGGCTTCTCTTGCCAGCAATGCAAATAATTCCTCAGCATGTGCTTCGTACAAATCTGCTATCTTGCACAAAATCTCAGCACGTTTCTCAACAGAGGTCGACTGCCATGTGCCAAAGGCCTGTTGCGCCTGCTCAACGGCCCACTCGACATCACTGGAGCTTGCCTGAGTTACTTCACCAACCTGATCTGCCGGATTCGAGGGATTAAAAACTGGGTAGTTTTCTGCGTTGACAATATCTGTAGCCATGGTCGGTGAAGCTTTCCATTGATGTTGCTGAAATAAACGTCGTTTTTCAGAAATATTCTGAATTGTGCTGATATCTGTGACATCCCAACCCTGGGAATTTCGCCTGTGCTCGCCGTAAATGTTGGCAGGCAATGGAATGCCTGGATTAGAAACACTCCCGCAATACGACTTCCAGATCGCTACAGGATCTCTTGCAATATCTTCGGGCGAAATTGAAGTATCGACAATTTGATTGACGAAGGAACTATTCGCACCATTTTCCAGTAAGCGTCGCACCAGATAAGCGAGTAAATCCTGATGTTCACCCACCGGTGCATAGATTCGGCAGCGAGCATTCTGATGACTGACAACATAATCATGCAATGCTTCACCCATGCCGTGCAAACGTTGAAATTCAAATCGTTGGTAATCGATGTTCAGGGTTTCGGCAAGTTTAAGTACTGCAACTACCGAGTAGGCATTATGGGTAGCAAATTGAGGATATATCCGATCGGTCATGCCGAGTAATTTTTTGCAGCAGGTCAGGTAGCAAATATCGGTATTGGTTTTTCGAGTAAATACAGGATAGTCACTTAAACCGAGCACCTGAGCACGCTTTATTTCGGTGTCCCAGTAGGCACCTTTAACCAGCCGAACCATAATTTTTCGGTCCAGCTTTTGAGCCAGTGCGTATAACCAGTCAATCACCTGCGGCGCACACTTACTGAATGCCTGGACGACGACACCAAATCCGTCCCAGTTTCCTAGTGCCGGATTACTCAGTACCTGTTCAATCACATCGAGCGAAATATCGAGTCGATCAGCCTCCTCGGCATCAATGTTAAATCCCATATTGGCGGACCTCGCCAGCATCGCCAGCGATGCTGTTCGCGCTACCAGTTGATCCATGACATCGCGATGTTGCCCTACTTCATAGCGGGGATGTAAGGCTGATAGCTTTACCGATATTCCTGGATTATTACGAATATCACTTTGCTTGCTGGCTGCGGAAAGCGCGGTGATCGCATCTGAGTAAGCCAGATGATATCGACGCGCATCTGCCTCAGTGCGCGCGGCTTCACCTAGCATGTCGTAAGAGTAGGTATAAGCTCTGGCCTCGAGTTGCCGTGCCCGCACAATTGCCTTCTCGATGCTGGTGCCGAGGACAAAATGACGACCCAGTTCCTTCATCGACTGAGCCACCGCTTTGCGCACAACTGGTTCACCCAGGCGTTTTACCAGACCCTGTAGAGTAAACAGCATTTTACCTTCATCGTCGGCAGCCATTAACTTACCGGTGAGCAACAAAGCCCAGGTCGATGCATTCACCAGAGGTGACCCGGAATGACCGAGGTGCTGGCCCCAGTTGCCATGCGATATCTTATCTTCTATTAGTTCATCGATGGTATAAGCATCTGGTACGCGTAACAATGCCTCTGCGAGGCACATAAGCGCAACGCCTTCTCTGGTGCTTAAGCCATATTCCGCGAGGAAGTTTTCCATCATGCTGGGGAGACTGGACTGGCGTATGGTTCTGACATATTCAGCCGCACGACTACTGATATCTGTTCGAATCTGATCAGACAGGTCTGCCTGCTCGATCAACTGCTTTAAAACCTGCGTCTCGTCGGCCAGATATGCTTCGCGGATTTTCAAACGTAAATCATCGTTTCCGAGCTGTGGAATTACCTGCCTGTCGGTTGTCATCACGCACCTCTGTTTAGTCATGTTATTAATAACATTGTAACAATCAGCAATAGTCTAAAAGACTATATTTTGAAATTTATACTGAATTTATCTTATTTTTTCTCACATTATTGATGTTTTTTTCTATTAATATATAAAGCTTTAGAACTTAACCCCAGGAACAACAGATAAATGCCATCCATTGATCGTATCGACCAGTCAATACTTGAAGTACTCGAAGATAATGCCCGTATCACTTTAACTGAAATGGCAAACCGGGTCGGACTTTCGAAAACACCCTGTCAGATTCGTATGCGCCGACTTGAAAAGGATGGCTATATCCTGGGGTATCGCACGCTGATAAATCGTAATCTGCTTGGCGAGAAACATATCGCCTTTGTTGAGGTGACATTAAGTGATACGCGCTCCAGCGCACTAAAAGCTTTTAACCAGGCAGTCAGAGCGATCACCGAGGTCGAGCAATGCCATATGATCGCGGGTAATTTTGATTATCTATTAAAAATACGTACTGAGGATATGGATAACTATCGAACTGTTCTCGGAGAAAAAGTATCCACTCTACCCCATGTCAAACAGACATCAACTTTTGTTGTTATGGAAAGTGTTAGAGATGACAGGAGCTAAATCGTTAGTCGTAATTCTTTGATCGCATCGGATCGATGGTTGGTTCTTTTCTGGCCGGATCGAGGATGCCCGGTAAAACTCTGTTTAGGCTTGAAAACATTTGATTACCGACAACATCAATAATATAGCCGGTAATCCATTTCGAATCGCGCTCACCCATGCGGTCGGTGACATGATCTCCAAGTAATCGCAAAAACACAAAGCCGGGGCCTTCTTTCAAATCGAAACCACAGTTTGAATACTCGGCTATACGCTGGTTTAACAATTTCAAAAAAATCCCTGTGTAATCGCCCTGCCCATCGGCTTCCCGTCGATTGTCCTGCATAACTCTGGCGAGGTGTAGACCTGTTGCAGTAATGAGTTCAACCCGCTCATGCGCTTCGAACAGGTCAAATGTCATGCGATCTACCGATTGCAGCAGATAGGCGACAAATTCAGATATGACATCAAGCCGCTGAGAATGCGTATGCGTTTCGAAACCCTGGTTTTCCAGACCTAGCACACCCTGCCCGCTGATCTGCCAGATATTGAAACTGATTGCGCCGCCGATATCACCGAGACTTCTGTTTTTGTCTCTGTCACTCCAGCCTCGTTTTAGTTTTGCCATTTGAATTGTTTAACCCCAATCGTCGCTATAGATTATCCACACACTTACCACCAATAAACAAGCTGCCCAGCTTAGATAGCAATTAATCCTTAAAATATCTTTCGGATACTATAAAAATCTATACTGGTTCTATTCCTCTTTGTAAATCTATTCGTACACTAGACCTTTAATTTTTTACCAATACAATATTCTGGGAGGAGGCCTGCCCATTGCAGGTAATTCGTATGAGTAGCAAATGGTTTAAACAATTACAAAAAGATTTCCCGACACTGGAATTACCCAAGCTTAAAATAAGTGAAGACAGTTTTTCTTCTAATTACCAGGAAGATTTTTCGGTCAGTGACGCACTTATCGATCTCGGCAATCTTGCTACCGTCAACAATCAAAATCGAGTGCAGGCCAGTCTACTAAAAATAAGTCGGGCACCAAAAGAATATTCGATCAAACTATATACGCTCAAGGACGCGATCCCGCTGGCAAATTCGATGCCGATTCTGGAATCGATGGGCTTGAACGTACTAATCGGACGCCCTTACCGTATTCGACTCAATAGACGACTTTACTGGATTCATCATTTTACGCTCGGTGGCAGCGAAAATATCTGCGATATCAATGTCGAAAAGGTACCTGCTTATTTCAGTGAGTTATTTAGAAGTATATGGAATCAAAGCAGCGAGAATGATGCATTTAATTATCTGTTATTCAGTTCATGCATTAAGGCACGCAATATTCAGATATTACGCGCCTATGCAGCATATTTGCAGCAAATCCGGTTTCCGCATAGCCGGGATTATATTATCGAAACTCTCAATACCTATCCGGATATTACGCTTAAACTGGTGAAGTGTTTTTTACATAAATTTGATCCTCGAAAGACGGCTCGTGATTCTTATCTGAAGATCATGGAAGATATTAATCAAAATCTATTGAACATTGAGTCGCTTGATCACGACCTGATTTTCAAACGTCTAATCAACCTGGTAAACGCAACAGTGCGTACTAACTATTTTCAAAATGACCAGGAATATCCCGGCTATCTGAGCTTTAAACTTGATTCAACACGGATCGATAACCTGCCAAGACCCAGCCCTCGTTACGAAATTTTTGTTTACGCGACACGTTTTGAAGGCATTCACCTGCGTGGTGGCATGGTAGCCAGAGGCGGATTGCGCTGGTCTGACAGGCGGGAAGACTATCGAACCGAAGTTCTTGGTTTGATGAAGGCGCAAATGGTAAAAAATGCTGTCATTGTACCCGCTGGTTCCAAGGGCGGGTTTATCACCAAGCAGATAGCGCATCTGCCACATAATGAAATCTACGCTGAAGTTCAGGCCTGTTATTCTCTGTACATACAGGCTTTGCTGGAATTAACCGATAATCGTATAGACAACGATATTCAACATCCACGTCAAACAGTGGTTCATGACAGTGCCGATCCTTATCTGGTAGTCGCTGCCGATAAAGGTACCGCCGCTTTCTCTGATGTCGCTAACGGTATCGCCGAGTCCAAAGGCTTCTGGCTGGACGATGCATTCGCATCTGGTGGATCTCAGGGATACGATCACAAGAAAATGGGTATTACCGCCCGCGGGGCATGGGAATCGGTTAAACGTCATTTTCGTGGTCTCGGTAAGGATATCCAGAGCGAAGATTTCAGTGTCGTCGGCATCGGCGATATGTCCGGTGACGTCTTCGGTAATGGCATGTTGTTATCGCGTCACATTAAACTGGTTGCTGCTTTTAACCACATGCACATCTTTATTGATCCTGACCCTGATCCTGAAAATAGTTTTAAGGAACGTGAACGCATGTTTGCAATGTCGCGATCAAGCTGGAACGACTATAACAAAAACCTAATCAGTAAAGGTGGCGGAGTTTTCCTGCGTAAAGCCAAGCGAATCGAATTAACGCCCGAAGTCCAGCACCTGGTTGATTGCAAAGAGGATCATCTGACACCTAACGAACTGATTGTCTATCTACTAAAAGCACGCGTAGATTTAATCTGGAATGGCGGCATTGGGACTTATATAAAAGCAGCGGTTGAAACCAATGCAGTCGTGTCGGATAAAAGCAATGACGAAATTCGCGTTAACGGCAAGCAGGTTCGAGCCAAAGCTATTGGGGAAGGTGGTAATTTGGGTGTAACCCAGAAAGGTCGTATTGAGCTTGCGCAAAATGGTGGTCTTCTGTACTCAGACTCAATTGATAATTCTGCCGGCGTGGATTGCTCGGACAATGAAGTCAATATCAAGATACTGCTATCACAAATGGTAAAAGCCGGGCGTCTATCGCAAAAAGAGCGAAATCAGTTGCTGGTGGAAATGACCGACGATGTTGCAGCCAGTTGTTTATTGAACAATTATCGACAGACCCAGATTATCGATATTATCGAAAAAGATGCCGGCATAAATATACATCAACACGCCCGATTTATGCGCCATCTGGAGCGAGAGGGAATATTGAACCGTCGACTGGAAACCCTGCCGAATGACGAGCAGATTATCGCTCGAGTCGGTAAAAATCAGGGTTTGACGAAACCTGAGCTGTCGATATTACTCTCCTATAGCAAACTAACTTATAAAAACGCTTTACTCGAATCTTCAACCTTACAGGAAGAATGCTATAACCGGCTTTTATTGAATTACTTCCCCGCTAAGCTACGCGAACTATATGCTGACGAAATATTACGGCATCCCCTACGTAAGGAAATCATTGCGACTTTACTGAGTAACAAGATTACCAATGACATTGGTATCGGTTTTGGATTTCGAATTCGTGAAGAAACCGGTGCCAGCATCGAAAATGTTGCCAAGGCCTATGTGGTTTGTGTTGATGTTTTCGATCTTCACGATACCTGGCAGGCCCTGGAAAATCTCGATAACGTGGTGAATGAACAATATCGCTACGAATGTTTTCGTGCGGTGAGTGGTCTACTTGAGCGTTCGATTAGCTGGATTCTGCGCAATAAGGGCGCAAATTTTGACGTGAGTATGCTTATTGATCGGTACGAGACCGATATTAAAGTTCTTCACAGCGAAATTTCAACTGCTATTATCGGCCAATCGCGCAAAAATTATCTATCAACGCGTAGACGTTTTCTAAAACATAAAATACCTGCAGAACTGTCACAGGAGCTAGCCAATAAAACAACATTGGCGTCGGCCTTTGACATCATAGAAATTACCAGCAAGCTGTACTGCAACACCGAGCATACCGCAAAACTGTTTTATGCCCTGTCGGAAAGACTACAACTGCACTGGATACGGGATACGATTTCACAGACCATCGTGCGTACACACTGGAATCATCTCGCAATTGTTAATATGCGTAATGATTTACATGCCAATCAGCGTAATTTAACCGAACTGGTTTTACAGGCGGTAACCAATAAACGTCACACCACGAAAGCCATGCAATTGTGGGAGCAAAATCACCACGAAGCGCTGGAACGTTACGACCATATTATTAACGAACTGAGCGCGCTGCGTACACTGGATTTTCCTGCAATCAGTGTTGCAGTTTCTGAAGTTCGTCGTCTGGTCGCGAATACCCAACAGGTTTTGGTTAGTTCGGAATAAGAGTCTGTGCTACTCGTCTAACTTTGGAATTATCCGATTCGCGGATATAGTCTAGCATCAGGTCGATGAATTTTTTTTCGTACTGACGTAAAAACTTGTCATTCAAATAGGCGATTCGGGTTACTTCCCATGGAAATAAATGGCTCACATCTCGACTCACAAGATTGTCAGATTCGAGGTTATCCAGCGCCATACTGGCAATAATACCGACACCCATTTCTTCTTTTACGTAAGTTTTGATGATATCGGTATCGGCAGCACTGAGTACCACGTGAGGAGTGAGCTTAGCGCGCGAGAAAGTATCACTGAAACTCTTCCGGCCTGTAAAACCATAGACATAAGTAATCAATGGATATTCACACAAATCCGCAAGGGTCAGTTCAGACACTACCTGTAGTGGATGGTCAGGTAAGGTGACCAGACTCCGATTCCATTCGTAGCAGGGTGTGTTGCTGAGCTGAGAAGACTCCGCCAAAGCTTCGGTACAGATGGAGAAATCGATCTCATCATTAACAGCCCACTGTACCAGCTGCTTCGGCGTTCCCTGATGAATCTGTAACTCAACCCTCGGATATGCAATATTAAAAGCCTTAATGACAGGGGGTAACACATAACGTGCCTGAGTATGAGTCGAGCCAATACGTAAAATACCTACGTTCTGATTGATGTGATCATAACCTATTGAGTAAATACTGCTTACCGAAGCCAGCGTCGCGCGCGCATGGTTGGCGACCTGGTCGCCGATCTCAGTCAATCCGGTCAGACGCTTGCCTTTGCGAACAAATAAATCAGCGCCCAGTTCCTCTTCGAGCTTTTTTAGATGCTGTGATACAGCAGACTGCACCAGAAACATTTCATCTGCAGCTTTGCTGACACTGTAATTACATTCGATAAGCTTAATCAACGACTGCAGTTGACGAATTTCCATGAGTTGATTTCTCTATCGATTATTGTGATTTAGACAGGATTATTATAATTGTTCGTGATAGTTTGAACCAGAGATAAGTTGCTGGAATATCGACTAAAAAGTAGCAAGACAGTGGTATATAATATTGATATCTTGTTGCTGACCACAGATTTCGATTACAGGTTAATGACGATAACAATGCAGATACCAGTTAACTGCAGGAAAATAGAACTATGGAAAATATAACAACCAAGTTAGCTGTCCTGATCGATGCAGACAATGCTCAACCCAATATTATTGATAGTTTATTGGTAGAAGTAGCGAATTATGGGCTAGCCAGTGTTAAGAGAATCTATGGTGACTGGACGGCACCTGGCCTGAAGGGATGGAAGGAAGTTCTATTACAATATTCTATTCAGCCAATTCAGCAGTTTGCCTATACAAAAGGGAAAAATGCCACCGATAGCGCAATGATTATCGATGCAATGGACTTATTGTATACCGGCAACTTTGATGGCTTTTGTATAGTATCGAGTGATAGTGACTTTACTAAACTCGCTTCTAGAATTAGAGAATCTGGGTTACTGGTTTATGGTTTTGGTGAGAAAAAAACACCATCTGCTTTCGTTTCAGCCTGTGACAAATTTATTTATACAGAGGTACTACGAGCAAAAAACAATGAGAGTGAAGCTATCGCAAAAAAACCAAGCAAGGAACTAAAGCAAGATACAAAACTGGTAAGCCTGTTACGTAATGCAGTCGAAGCTTCTTCCGACGAAAGTGGCTGGGCACAACTTGGACCTGTCGGCAGTAACATAGCAAAACAATCATCTGAGTTTGACCCACGCAATTATGGGTATGACAAGTTAGGTGAACTTGTTATCGCTACAAAGCTTTTTGAGGTAGAAGAAAGACAAACAGGTACCACCAATTCGAAAGTTCTATATGTACGTGACAAGCGCTCCTGAACCAGCCCCGACTTGAGATAAATAACTACTATCCAATCAGTATCCATGCTCTGGTAAGCCTGGGCAAGCATCAGTTTTTCAGTTAATTTCAGAAATACCGCTATCATCTATATGCACTCATGTTAATTTTCCCTTACAGCACGGCACTTCGCATCTCATCACCACCCGTAATAAGTTACGTGGTGAGCCTGTTGTGTGTAATCATTTTCTGGCTACAGCTCAAGTTCGGGGTTACCGATAGCATCTGGTACGTACCACAAAGCTGGAATCCAGTTACCATGGTAAGCTCATCTCTGGCACATGGTAACTGGTTTCACCTATTCGGAAATCTGATATTTTTTATGGCATTCACGCCAGCACTGGAAGTTCTTGTTGGCCATAGATGGCGGTTTGTTTCTATTTTGTTTTTTATTTCTATTGTTACCGGTATCAGTTATTCCCTATCGGTAACTGGCAGTCAGAGTCCACTTCCAGGTCTCGGGCTTTCAGGCATTGTTATGGGTATGATCGGTTTGTCTGCCTTTTTAATGCCGAGGGCAAAAATCAGGGTTTTCTGCTGGTACATCGTTTTCTGGAAAGTATTTTATGTACCTGCCTGGATCCTGGCGGTGGCCTATATTGGCTACGATTTTTGCATCTTGCTGATAGCAGATGATTTTCATGGCATAAATATTATTGCTCATGTTAGCGGGGGTTTGGCCGGATATATCTATGGATTTCTCTGGCTAAAGCCACGTCGAGAAGAAGTAAAGGAAGAACTCGATGCCGAAATTGAGGCCATGAAGGTAAAGCAGAAACAGGGCGCAACATCTGAAGAAGCTTTTCGGTATCAACGTGCTATGGCGCCGATAGAGCAGAAAAAACAAAAACAGCGCGAACATGATAAATTCATGAAGCAGGTTTACCAGTGCGTCAGAACTGATCGGAATAGTGCAGCAATCAACCTGTTACTGACAAAATACGACACAGATACACCGGTCAACGAGCTTGAGGACATTTATCAAAGAATTGAAGAGTGGGGCCCCTCGCGCACACTAATGTGTTTTGCACGACTGGTCATCAATGTTCTTGCTGATGAACAACGTTATGGACGCGTCCTCGTATATATCGAGAAATGCCAGCAGATCAGTCCAAAATTCGTTGTGGCTGATTTATCGAATACTCTATTTTTTGCCCGACGGGCTATTGATATTGGCAGTTTTGAAGTAGCAAAAAATCTACTGGTAGAAGCCGACGAACGATACGGTAAGCTGGTAAACTGTGAAGCGTATGAGGAACTGTTGCACCAGATACTGAAGTACGAAATTGATATTGTTTTGTAACAGGGCAAATCCTGCCGCTGTAAAATAAAGTTCTTTACTAGAAATTTAAGCTGCTTACTGTCAACTGTCAAGATCAGGTCTGGAGTTCTACATCTAAGGGCATTCCGGCCCCTTGCGCGACAAGTGAGAACTTTGGTTCAGGCAGACGTTGTTGATAAAATTTTCTGTTGCTGTTTACCAACCATACGAGTTTCGAACAGCGTGATTTTGGGCTGCATCAACGCGATCTCCAGTGCTGCGGCCTCCCTCTGCCTTTGCTTGCCGTTAACCAGAACCCATTGACAGTGTTCCTGGGAAACGGGCTTACCTAACAGATAACGTCGCCCCTCTTGAAACTCCTGGCTGTGCTGCCGCCACCAGCCAGTGATCAACTTTGCGTCTGGCCATGGCAGATCTTCATCTTCATCCATCGCGACATTGTCATCCCTGGGATCTTCACTGGGACCGGCTTCAAACCCATCAGGCTTCTCACCCTCGAGATCATCGTAGGCAATATCCACAGCGGTGATACAGGTGAACGCTTCACCGGCTACACGGGCGTATTGCGGATCTTCCATTTGTTTGATTAACCACGGAATGTACTCTGTATCGCCGGTAATGCCAGCACCGAGTATGGCGAAACGCAATGTGTCCGGGTTGCGAACCAGTTCACCCAGTAGCAGCCTGGACCTGGCAAGACCAAGCGAACGTATCAGTACTTTTAAACCTACATTCAGACCCCTACTGCCATCCAGCAGGAGATCACTCAAATATCGGACTGCATTCCCTCGATCCCCCAGTAATACCGCCGACCACGCGGACCACAACCGAGCCTCTTCATTCTCATCGGTTAATGCTGACAGAAGTTGTGCTTTGATATCGGTACGCCCCAATTCACCCGCAGTCCTCGCCGCCCTGGCCCTTACTTCAGCGGATTCATCCTCCAGCCCCATAATCAAATTTTTACCAGGATCGACCCGGTGTATCGCACAGGCCGCAAGGCCAATTCGGCGCCAAAGAGGTTCCTTCGATGCGAGCAGACCACTGACCTTCCCACCCAGATAGTCCGGCTTCACCCAACCCAGTGCGGAGATCATTGCGCCTGCAGTTTCAGGTGCCTGTTCTACCACCGAATAGACAGCATCCAGTTTGTCTTTATCCCTTGATTCCAGCGCCAGTACCGCTGCGGTGAATACCTCCCCTGGCTCCTTGATTTCCAGATTTTTACGACATAGCAACCAGCCGCCCTCGCCCGCAATGCGAAGGCCGTCAAGATGCGCCTCCACACGATCATCCAGTTTTGCAAGATCCTTGAGAGAATAATGCGGCTCATGTACCGCGTCATCTCTCTGCAACCATAAAAAGGCGGCTTCTTCGGCGTGCTGGCTGACGATAGTTTCGATAATAGCAGGGCTGTTCATAAAGTTATGCGTAACAATAAGTCACTATATCTGGTGAGTAAGTATCAATCTATGCGGGTCAATCGTCATAGTTCAAAATGAATTAGGTAAAAATCCAGTCATCAGGTTCTTCCTTTCAATCTCAGAAATAATCCTAAACCACCTTTGCGCCTACAACCGGTTACTCCCATTCGGCCAACCATACTCTTAAGGACACTTTTGACCTTAGCGGATATGTTGTCTGCTGATGTGTCCATTGTCAAAGGTATTGAAAACTGTCCGATTTGTTTTATCATTCAATTACGAATAAGAGTTAGTTGAAGTGAAAAAAATCCCCATGTCCCCTTTCCTTCCCTTTGCCTAAGTATCGCCTGTTGTGTATGTGTCTGTAATAAGGCCCGGCGGTGGCAATCTGGCTAACTAGAGCCAGTAGAGATACAATTATATACCTTTGTTTCATAATGTTCTCCTGCCTGAGTTTTCTATACTTTGTAAACCCTTAATACTCTATTTTCTACCTGTTAAAAATGCAGTCAGCATTTCGCTACCCTCATCAGCGCACAGTAAAATTGTGCATGAGTGCGTCGATACGCTGCTGCTTTACCTTTGTATACGAGATCTTCTAGCGCTTGCCTTTCTTCTGCGGTTAACTTCAC
>JAAEOZ010000543.1 GCA_024222685.1 Gammaproteobacteria bacterium
CTTGTCGTAAATTGCAGCCGCAAATATGCCATTCCAACTCTTGAGCGCCGAGACACCATCTTGCTCAAACGACTCAAGCATCACCTCAGTGTCGGAGCTAGTCGTAAGTTGAGCAGAAAGATGTTCGGCAATCTCTCGATAGTTGTAAATTTCACCATTGTAGACGGATACATGACGCCCACTCGCACTAGAAAATGGTTGATTGGCTCGCGCATCCAGATCGATAATACTCAAGCGTTGGTGGATCAACAGTATGTTATCAAGGCGAATTACACTTTGATTATCAGGACCTCGATGGCGCATTAGTCCGCTCGATCGAACAAACGCTTCAAACCACTCCGCGGGTAGCGCTCGTTTGGCTACGAGGCCGGCTATGCCGCACATTTTCCTACAGTCCTCTGCGCAAAATAAGAAACTGGAGTTGAATCACTGCGGCACACATCAATGGGCCATCCTCAGCAATGTAATGTATCTCTTTCATTTGAGTTGCAGATTCCGGCCAAAAGTAGCGAGGTAGTTACGCTGGCGCGACGAGGACGTAGTCATAGTTTGCCCAAAATAATCATGCTCGAAGGCATGAAGCGACTTGTGAAGCCCGGAACGGTGATCATTCAACGAGTAAAGGAAATATTATCACCCAATTTACACGATTCCGGGGTAATCCTGTCAAAATAGTTTTATTATTCCGTATAGATTTACTGGTTGCATATTGAATTTCATTTCACTTTATATTTCAGGTCTCAAGTGTAAATGCACGGCATTAATTTAACTGCTCCTAATTAACTAAATTTTCATATAAAAAAACGGGTAGATATGACAGAAATCTTTGTAATTTTTTCAATTATTTTTATTTTCTATGCTTATTTTGGATATTTCTTAATATTATTTCTATTTAAAAAGAAGAATACGCTTGTTAAGGAGGAATATTATCCCAAAGTTTCCGTGATCATTGCAGCCTACAATGAAGAAGATTGTATCAGGGAAACGATTGAGTCTATTTTAAAGTCGGATTATCCGGCTGATTCGTTTGAGATCTGGGTCTCTTCGGACGGTTCCACTGACGGCACCGATGAAATCGTTAAAACGCTTGCCAATTCTCAAGTACATTTCCACCGGGTAAAGAGAAGAGCCGGAAAGGTGAATGCTATTCTGGAAGTGGTAAATAAAGCAGATGGTGAAATACTGATTCTGATCGATGCGAGTAGTCGATTCCTGGAGACAACGATTAAAACACTGATCAGGTATTTTGCAGATGCTTCGATTGGATCGGTGACGGGCAGAAAAAAAATTATCGAATCCAAGAGTGATGTTTCGAATGCAGATGGGCTCTATTGGCGATATGAAGCGAAACTTCGAGAACTTGAAAGTCGAACCGGTTCGAGTTTGATTGGATGTGAAGGCGCGTTAACCGCGGTTAGAAAATCCTTATTCAGTATGGATTTCCCCAAGACCATTGCCGAGGACAATGCGCTGGGTTATCAAATTTATGAGCAGGGATACCGCAACATCTACGAACCGGAAGCAATAATTCTGGAGGACGCTTCCAAAAACATGAAACAGGAATTTCTAAGAAAAATTCGAGTCAGTTCCAGAGGAATACAAGCGATGGTCTATTTTTATTACTTATTCAATCCTATAAAACATCCTATGTTTGTTTTCCAAAATATTTCACATCGTATCTGTCGATGGGTGGCTCCGTTTTTTTTAATTTTTATTTTGTTGGGATCATTTTATAGTGATCATATTTTGTTTCGAATTTTATTTTTACTTCAAATTTTATTTTATGGAGCAGCTCTTTTCGGACTTTTTTTACCTAAAAAACAGAGAAGTTTTTTTCTGATTTCCATTCCTCTCTATTTTACGACCGTTAACCTTGCTGCTTTTTTTGCCTGGTTTTTCGTTTTTAAAAATCATGCAATTTTTGAAAGAACAGAACGGGAAAAATCTTAATCCTATAGATCATTAAAAACTTAATAATGTTTGTGTAAAGGTTCCTGGTTCCGACAATGATTGCTCGTTGTTTTTTCAATTGTCTTATTCCTATTTAGAGTCCCCGATAGGGGATCCGTAAACCCCTCGCCTTTAGGTGACGGATGACAAGAGTGTGGGGACACGTGCCAGAGTATTCGGTCAGGATAATCGGCCGAAGGCCCGATCAATCCGGCTTTTTGCATCCCGAAGCCACCGGCTTTAGCCGGTGGTTGTTCACTCGCCAACAGACGTGCCGAGACCGGCGGCATTGAGGTCTTCTTCATAGATTCGCTCATACTCTGCTACCATCTTTTCGATGCTGAATGATTGCCGCGCATACTGACTGGCGATTTTGCCCAGGCGTTTCATTTCATCCTGGTTATCGAGTGCGTAGCGCAGTTTGTCGGCGAGGTCTTGCGCGTCCTCGGAATGAAAGCTGAGAGCATACTTGCCGTTGCCGCAAACCTCGGTCAAGGCGGGAATATCCGAGATTATTGCGGGTACGCCTGCACAGATCGCTTCTACCAATGAAAGCCCGAAGCCCTCGAAACGAGAAGGCATCGCGTAAACCTCAAAGATGTTGAGGATATCCAGTACGTCGCTCCGACTACCGGTAAACACCACCCGGTCCTCGATCCCATAACGAGTCGCGAGTTCGATAAGGTTCTGCTTGATGCCGGGCTGGTGTTCGCGCTCGCTACCGATGATGAACAAACAAACGTCGGGAAAATCTTCTGTGATTGATGCAAAAGCTTCGATGAGGAGATCCTGTCCCTTGAGGTGAACCAGGCTGCCGACGTTGCCGATTACTCTGGTCGCAGGATCCAGGCTCCAGTGCTTACGATAGTGTGCGACCAACTCCTGCGTTGCCGGTGAAGCGAAGTTAACGCCGTTGTGGATGACATTGTATTTTTCTTTTTGGATGCGGTCCCTGGTTGACGAGATGTCCCGGGCCCAGGCCGAGACCGCGAAGAATCGAGTCGTCAAGCGAGCGAGATAGTGATTGATACGATGGTGAACCGGGCTCAGGCCGGTGTAATCACAATGAAGCGTGACATATACGATGGGTACTCCAGATAACCAGGCTGCAATGCGAGCATAAGCGGCAGGCTGATTATCGTGTGTATGAATAACATCGACACTAAGCCTGCGGATCAACATGACCAGTCGAATAAGCTGAATCAGGTTGCCGGGCAACACGGCGGGGGATAAACCTGGCCGGAAGTTCAGGTTATAAACCGGAAAGCCGTCATTCTCAAAGGCATCCGCCTCGCTTCCACGCGCCATAAGACAGCAGATCCGGAAAGAGAATCGATCCGGGTTCATCCGGCTGATGAGGGTATGGATGTATCGTTCCGTACCGCCATCGTATAGGAATTTGTAAATGTGTAGTACCTTTGCTTTCCGGTCTCTGTTGGTACTATTCATCTTTGTGCTTTTTTCGCCGCTGCCTGTGTGCACGTCCCACAATTGCCAGTGTTGAATCAGTCGAGCGAGAATTGTCGCTCTTGCGTCCATATAAAAGAATCAGTGCTTGCGCAAAGCCTAGTAAAAGCCATGTCGATGGCGAATATAAAGTAGGTTCAGAAATCATCAAAATCATAAAAGCGATCAGCGCAATCGTTACCATTCGCAATTGGTACTCCCGCTCCCCGGATCCACTAAAACCCAGGATAAAAGTGCTGGTTGTGAAGATAAACATCATAGAGGTAAAAACTACGAAGCCGATGGGACCTGTGGCGGTCCATGCTTGCAGGTAAGCGTTATGAACTGGGCGGCCTATATAATTGCCCGAAAAGAATTGAACTGTTTCGAACCCTCGACCGATCCATGGGTTGCGGCTAAGCTCATCGAGGGCGATCAGATTAAGCATTTTACGCTGAAAGATGCCTGTGCTCATGCTCGCTTCATCTCGGAGAATTTCCCAAATTACGCTGATCAAGTCGGCGGCATACAAAAATACAGGAATCATGAGGAGAGCGAGAAGATAGTGGATGGATCTGTTGGGCCTCATAAAGAAGGGAAACAGTCCCAAGATAACGCACACCGCTATGATACCTCCGTAGCTCCAGGTAAAAACGATACCCATGATGATCGTGACGACAACGGCCCCGGAAAAGATAGTGTGACCGGTGGAGCCGCCCCTGGTGACGGCATAGAGAGCGAATGGCAAGGCAATCAACAGAAACGTCACTAATGTATGCGTTTCTGGATTGAGCCCATGGGCTCGGAACATCAGGCCCC
>JAAEOZ010000544.1 GCA_024222685.1 Gammaproteobacteria bacterium
AATTTCGACAGGGCTGTCAATCTGCAACAACGTCAGTTTCAGGCTTCGTCGCATTGGTTAAAGCTTTTGCATGCGTGGAGGGGGATTACTGCTGCTGCAATTGTATTGTTGTCAGTATTCATAGTAAATCGAGTAGCTGTGCTGGAAGATATTGAACAGCAACTTTCTTCGATAAAAAATAACCAGTATGAATTGATTAAGGGCCATGTCGAACCAGGGGTAACGCGTGATTCTAATTTGAAAAAGGAAATGATAAAGCTGTTACAAAATTCCAGTAGTTCCGATCAACAAACTGATTTCCTTCACCTGTTACTTGAGTTTAGTCAGGCGCGAGAATCATTTAGTTCGATCGAAATCGTTAAAATCGGCTATCAACTGGAAAGATTAAGTATCGATATCAGCAGTAAACAACTCAATGATGTAGAGTCTTTACACGCAGCATTGAGAGCAAGGGGATTAACCGTTGATCTGGATCGACTCAATATCAAGCCTGAGTTAGTATCGGGTCAGTTTGTTGTTAAAGGTGCTAACAGTGGCTAATCTGATGTCTCGCTACAGTACACGGGAAAAGATGATTGTTTTACTGGCCATTATTATCATGTCAGGTCTATCGATTCATGCCCTGTTGATAGAGCCTTACCAGAACCGTATGACCAACCTGAGTGAACAATTGCAGCAGGCTAACGGTGATTTGCAGTGGATGAAGACGATGTTACACAGGCTTCCCGCGAGAGGAGAAAATCAAACTCAGAAGAGTTTTGACGGCAGCCTGGCAAACCTGATTAACAAGTCTGTGAGGCAGCAAAAACTGAATACTTTCCTGACACAAATGACGCCAAGAGGTGACGATGAAATTCGCGTTCGATTTAGTGCAATTCCATTCGAGCAATTGATTCGTTTTGTTGCGATAGTTAATGATGAAGGTTTGAATGTAAAAGACTTACGCATTAACGCTGCCGATAGTCCTGGGCAGGTTGACAGTAGTCTTGTGCTGAATAAGGGGTGAAGCAATTATGCGAAAATTTCTCGGCCTGAGCCTGTTTTTTATTGTTTGCCTGGCTGTCGCTCTGGCACTGAATATGCCTCTGGTACATGTGCTTGCAGAGGTAAAGTTACCTGATAATGTTCGCCTCAACAATTTTAATGGAACAATACTCAACGGCCGAATTGATGTGCTTGAAGTTAACGGCTTGCAAGCCACAGGCTTAGAATATAGAAACGACCCGGAATGTATATTGTCTCTGAAATGGTGTTATCGAATCCTGTTTGATCAGGGTGAGGTCAGGATCAGTGCAAATGCAATCGATCAGAGCGTTACTTTGCTTAACTCAAACTTGAATTATCCTGTCTCAGAGGTGATATCAATGTTTCCTGCTTTACTAGTAAAACCGACAGGTGCATTGGAAGTGATAATCGATAGTTTAACTATTAAACAGCAGCAATTCACTTTAGGCTCGGGCTCGATATTGTGGAAACAGGCTGGAGTTGAGGGCGCGGCTATAGATCTTGGCGAGTATCGTCTAAATGCTGCTCTCTCGAATCAAGCTTATCTTTTAACTATCAGGGATAATAGTGCATTATTGAAAGTCGATGGCAAAGGGCAGTTGAAATCAAATGGACAATATAATTTCACAATAAACATTGAGTCAGAGCCGGGTTTACAGAACTCGATTAAGACTGCTCTTGAGTTTGTGGCAAAAAAAAGAGGGCTGAATAAGTATTCGATTCTGCAAAACGGGGAAATACCGCCACGAGTAATTTCTCAGTTATCATTTAAACAAAGCTAACCAAATTTAATTCCTTTAACGACAGAGGTATTAATGCGCTCAATCGCCCAGGGACGTACCGAAAAAGCCAATAGTAATCGTGCTGACTGGTCTAACATCAAACAGATGTTACCCTTCGTGTGGGCTTATAAAGGGCGTGTGCTGTCTGCGCTGGGTTGCCTGGTCATATCCAAATTGGCAATGGTCGGTATTCCTGTCGTGCTCAAGTATATTGTCGATATTCTTGATGCTGAGCGAGGGACTTTTACGGCGACTTTACCTGTCATTTTATTGCTCGGTTATGGCCTGCTCAGATTTTTGAATTCAGGGTTTAACGAACTCCGTGATGCACTATTTGCTCGGGTTCGTTATCATGCGATGAATAGTCTTTCCGTCAGTACCCTACAACATCTCCATCAATTATCTCTGCGATTTCATCTAGAGAGAAATACCGGAGCTATTTCCAGAGACATGGAACGTGGCGCGCAAAGCATTAGTTCAATATTGAATTATCTGGTGTTTAACATTATCCCAACCGGTGCAGAGTTATTACTTGTAGCTGGTATTCTGTATAGCCAGTACGAAGAGTATTTCGCCACAATAATATTTTTTACAGTCATCCTGTATATTGCTTTTACGCTGGCGGTTACCGAGTGGCGCATGCATTTTAGATTTGATATGAATGCATTTGACTCGACTGCTAATGGCAGGGCAATGGATAGCTTGATGAATTACGAGACAGTCAAGTATTTTAACAACGAAACTCACGAAATATCACGTTATCGAGACACTATGGGGCAGTGGGAGGAAGCCGCGGTAAAAAGCCAGAATACTATGTCGTTGCTCAATTTCGGCCAGGGAGCGATCATTGCGATAGGGGTTACCGGAGTCATGTTTCTGGCCGCTGATGGTGTTCTCGAAGAACGCCTGAGTCTTGGTGACCTGGTATTAATCAATACGATGATGTTGCAGCTATTTCTACCGCTTAACTTCCTGGGCATTATTTACAGGTCGTTAAAATATGCCCTGGCTGATATGGATATGGTTATCAAGTTACTGCAGAAACCAGTAGAAATTAAGGATATTGCTGATGCCTCAGAATTAAAACTTAAGCAGGCTACAGTTGAGTTTAATCAGGTTGCATTCGGTTATCGAAATGATCGACAGATATTGTCGAATGTCAGTTTCCGGGTGGAAGATGGTAAAAAGCTGGCTATAGTCGGGCCTTCCGGTGCGGGCAAATCGACAATCGCCAGATTGTTATTCCGGTTTTACGATATTGACGGCGGTGAAATTTTAATCAGCAACCAGAATATAGCTGCCCTCACTCAGAAGTCATTAAGGCAGGTTATCGGCATAGTGCCACAGGATACGGTTCTGTTTAACGATACCATTTATTATAATATCCAGTATGCCAGGCCTCATGCAAGCGAGTCAGATGTGATAAATGCTGCCCGGCTCGCCGATATACATGATTTCATCGAGGGTTTGCCCGACGGTTACAATACCACCGTGGGCGAGCGAGGATTAAAGTTATCAGGTGGAGAAAAACAAAGAGTAGCTATCGCAAGAGTATTACTCAAAGATCCGGCTATACTGGTCTTCGACGAGGCTACTTCGAGTCTGGACAGCCAGTCTGAGAAAAATATCTTATCCGCACTGGCTGAGATTTCCCGCAATAAAACGACGCTAGTAATTGCACATCGACTGTCTACAGTAGTCGATGCCGATCAGATTATCGTACTTGATAACGGAGCGGTAATAGAACAGGGTAACCATCAACAATTACTGGCATTAGATGGGAAGTATGCCGATCTCTGGTCGATTCAACAACGAAAAGCCAGAACGAATAGTCCGGTGGAAACTCCTGACCCGTAAGCAGAACATAACTATGAATGAAAACTCACAATGTGGTGTAAGTGAGCCCTTTGCACTACGTGTGATTGGCAATGATATGGCGCCTGAGTTCTGTGATGGCAGCATTGTTGTGGTAGATCCGGGAGGAGTGATAAAGAATGGTTGCTTTGTCATCGCCCAGCTTATAGATGATACGGTGCTGCGACAGTTGCACATTTCTAATGGCAAATATTATTTAAACTCGACTTCTTCCAAATCACCAGAAGAAGTCAACCAGCAAAATATTGTTGGCGTAATTAGTCAGAAAGCAGGCAGAAGGCGGCACCAAAGAAAAAGATACGATTTGTAATCTTCTATTGAGCTGTTTCTCCTGAAGGAGAGTTCTTCAAGCCATGTTCTACGGCCAGTACGGCTGCTTCTACTCTTGAGTGTATATCCAGTTTTCGCAGGATAGCCTTAACATGAAGTTTTACAGTTCCATCGGATATGCCCAGGTTGCGAGCGATTACCTTGTTACTTTGACCTTCAGCTAACAGGCAGAGGATTTCGGTTTCTCTCGGTGTCAGATGTTCAAAGGGTGACTTACCCTCATCGAGTTCAGGAAAATTACCCTGTACTACTTTTGCCAGAATTGGTGAAAGTGCCGGGGCAACGACGGTTTTACCATCGACAATATCGCGCAATGCAACCACCAGAGAATCGGGCTCCATATCTTTCAACAGGTAGCCTCTCGCACCCGTACGAAGGGATTCCACCAGGTCGCGCTCATCCGTGCTGGTTGTCAGCATAGCAATCGGCATGGTTACCTGATTTTCCTGTAACCGGGACAGTACGCCAAGTCCGTTAATGTCAGGCATACGCATATCCAGCAGAACAATATCTGGCTGAAGTTCCTCTACGAGGCGAATGCCTTCGTTGCCGTCCCCGACCGAAGCAACGACTTCGATCTGACGTCGGTTCAACAGGCTTTCCAGGCCTTCGCGAAATAGCGTATGGTCATCAATAATAAGAACGCGTAAGTTTTCTATGCTGGTCATGGTTATATGCTCTGTTCGAGGCTGGATTCTATTGTAACAATATCTTCGGGTGCTTTCGCTTCAAGATTAATCTCCAGGATTACTCTTGTACCTTCGCCTGGGTCGCTGTCCAGTGTGAAATTAGCTTTTATACGAGATGCACGCTCGCGCATGCTTTTTAAACCGATTTGCTGTCCTGGTAACACTTTCTGGGTCGATGGCTCGATACCGATGCCATCATCTTCTATAAGTATCTGTAATCGATTTTGTTCCAGCAGGCGGACCATTACCCTGGCCACGCTAGCTTCGCTATGTTTGCGTATATTGTGCAGTGCTTCCTGTACAATGCGCATCACTTCGAGGTGGACTCGATCTGAAAACTGGATGGGATGATCAATAGTATGCTGGAAGAATATAGGGATATTTGATTCGCTGCGAAAACGTTTGGTCAGATCCTTGACTGCATCGATGATAGGCTGGTTACTGATGGGTGCCTGAAAATGCGCGATCAAGCTACGAAGTTCGGTATTCGCCTCTTCGACAGTATTTTCAATGCGCTCCAGGTGTTGCCACGAGTCGTATTCATTACGTTGCTGTAATATCTCGTCGAGAATTCTTATCTGAAAGCGAATGCTGGTCAGCGTTTGCGCTAGAGAGTCATGTAATTCGTATGAGAGACGATTACGCTCCTGCATTATTGATAATTTGTGAGATTCTTCATCGAGCCTGGCCTTTGCGATAGCCATTCCCATGTGCTTGCCAATGCTGGTAAATAATTCCTTATAGTCATCATTTTCCTGATAGTTTGCAGGTTGGATAAACAGATTGAAAATGCCCAGTGTCTGTCCCTGATATTGCAAAGGTACAACGATTAAGCCCAGCTGATTACTAAAAAAGGGGTGCTCAATATGCTGACGGCAAAGCTCTAGTGAATCTTCATAAATATAACCATCGAATGTCCTGTTAAGGCTACAGGCACAGTTTATAGCTGGAAGGCTTCTCTCGCAGTGTAGTAATTCTTTATCTAAACCGATGCTTGCAACAAGCTCCATCTGATTTTGAGCATTCAAAAGCCTGGCAGAGCCGGCATTTGCTCCGATCGCCCGAGTCATTGTTGATAAAAAATGTTCGAGAAGTTCGCTGAGGTTAAGAGAAGAATTAATCGTCGAGGTGACATCATAGAGAATCTTTAGTGATTGATTTTTCTGTTCGGTATATTCTGTATACTTGACCAACTGTTGCTCAGTATCACGCGATAGATTATTAATCATCGTGCCGAAATCATTTAGATCACCGGCAAGTTCTGCAATCTGACCTTTTCGAGGAACTTTGACCTTGCTTTCGAGCTCCCCGCTCCGCATTTGCTGAATCCAGGCCTCGATATCAAGTAAAGGTCTGATATAGTCGATCCACTGTAATCTGAGCGTTGATATTAATAACCAGATATTGACCACGCAAAGCACAATGAAAATCAGCCTGGCCGGTAATGATGTCGTTGGTGGGTATAAAATGCTAACTATGAGCAGGGAAACAAAACCAGTAGCCAGTAACACCATTGAACTCAACGTTCTGCACTTCGATATACACTGCCTGAGCTGTCGCCATTGCGTTGTATTAACAGGCAGACGGGTAAACCAGTCATCGGAATCTGTAATTTTACGACCGGTTTCAATCGACATTGCTTTGGTCCACAACAAACGACGTCAGGTTACAGTTAGGGTCGGCAGGATTAATAAATACAAAATTATTCTCGCCCGAATCGAGTTCCACGTAATCTATGGTCAACTCTCGGACGTGATCGAGAGACTGCGGAGAAACAACCAGATCGATACCTTCTGACTTAAACTGTATATCGTGTTTGCTGAATGCATCATCAAACCCCAGGGCATAGTGAAAGCTGCCATCCTGCAGTTTGCGGACTGCAATCCGCATAACCGCATGATTGATACCGCTATCTTGCGCAGAAAAATTAATTTGTCTGGCTGCGCTTTTGCTGATCGTAATCATATCGGTTGTCTGACTTACATAAGCTGACGAAATTTACAAATTGATCGACCCAGGGGCAGCTATCTGTCTGCCGCAAATGACTATAGCTGGCCAGCAGGTTGTGACATATTATACCATCATTGCGTCCATCAATACCCTGTCCACGATTAACCCTGTAAGCGAAGTGAAATGCTTCTTCGTAGTTTGTCAGCGATGAGTAGTGGAATTCGTGTGCGTGAATTTCAGTCACTGTATGCTGGTCACACCAGGGATGGTTGGTATTCACTTCGAGCTTTACGTAGCCCCGTCCCTGGGGTTTGTCATGCATGACAACATCGGCTGGGATAACGCCGACTACGTTAGTAGTTTGATTTTTATAGCAAATTCTACGACACAAATACATAAGACCGCCACATTCGGCGTAAGTAGGCAATCCTGACTCAATTCTTTGTTTAATATCAATAAGTAATGACGTATTACTAGAGATGTCGTGAAGATTAGTTTCGGGAAATCCACCGCCGATGTAAAGACCGTCAATATTATCCGGTAATGCTTTATCCGAGACTGTATCAAATCTGACCAAATCAACACCAAGAGTGGCAAAGTGTTCCAGATCGGCCGGATAATAAAAACCGAATACTGAGTCTCTGGCAATTGCAATGCGCAGCTTTGACTGGGCATCCGATTGAAAAAACTGCACATTTGTCTGCGCTGGATGCGATGGATGCAATTTTAACAGTGCTTCGAGGTCGATTTCACTTTCTACCTGCTGGCGCCAGTGTTCAATGAGTGTCAGGGCATGATCACCGATTTCGTTACCCGGTACCAGTCCGAGGTGACGTTCACAAAGCTGGAGCGAGGGATCTCTCTCTATCGCGCCGAAAACGCGCAGGTCGGTATAATACTCGATCGCATTAATCAATTTGGC
>JAAEOZ010000545.1 GCA_024222685.1 Gammaproteobacteria bacterium
ATCTCAGACTATATGCAGAGCAACTATTATGAGAGACCTTATTGACCTCGAGGCCTACCCCCTGGATCAGCCTGAGTGCGCGGCATATTCTGCACTTGTTCAGCGTTGCCGTTGCGATCTGGCCAGCGGCGGAATGTTTAATCTTCCCGGGTTTATAAGACCAGAAGCGATTCAAAAAGCTGTAGCAGAAGTTACTCCAATCCTGGCATCAGATTCATTCGAACATCACCGCAGGCACAATATTTTTTTCAGGGATGAGGTGGAGGGTATTCCAGCAGATCACCCGGCGATGCAGGAATTCGATACGATTAATCATGCAATTTGTGCCGACCAGATCGAAGGCAGTATAGTCAGCAGGGTATACGAATACACACCGCTCCTGCATTTTCTTGCCGATGCAATGGACAAGGAAAATCTTTATCTCATGGATGACCCATTGGCACGGGTAAATGTTATGGCTACGCGAAATGGTGAAGCTTTGAACTGGCACTTCGATCAGTCAGAATATACCACCACAATAATGCTACAGGCTTCGTACGAGGGCGGTGAGCTGGAATACCACTCTGAAATACGAAGCCCTGACAACCCTAACCTGGAAGGCATCGTGCGCCTTATCAACGGAAATAGTAGTGAGCATAAAATTGTAGCCTTAACTCCCGGCACTCTGAACGTGTTCAGGGGTGTGAATACCCCTCACCGGGTAACTACTGTCGGTGGTTCGCGAGATCGTATCATGACTATCTATTCCTTCTACGAGCAACCCGGTATCAACTTTTCGGACGAAATGCGCATTGGATTCTATGGGAGGGCTAGTTGAAAAGTATTTTTAAGGACGAACGCAAACGTACCTATCTGAATGCAGAAGGAGCCGACAAACCACTCAGGAGTCCGTTACCTCAGGACACCCTGCTAAAGGCACGCCGATACCGCTTAGCCCGTATTCGTCAATTACTTGCTGAAAATGACTGCGGGGCAATCCTGCTTTATGATCCGGTGAATATCCGGTACGCATTCGACTGCTCAAATATGCAAGTCTGGACCGCACATAATCCGATACGTTATGCACTGATTTTCTCCGATGGACCTGGAATTATGTTCGAATTCAAGGGTTGCGAACATTTGTGCGAGGGACTTGAAACAATAGATGAGATTCGTATTGCAACTGGCTGGATGTTCATGGGAACTGGTGATCGAGTCTCTGAATTCGTCGGGAAATGGGCGGACGAGATAGCCGACCTGATGCGTGGGCACGGTGGAGACAATAACCGTCTGGCTGTCGACAGAATGGAGCCGGAAGGAATGATAGCACTTCAAAACCGCGACTTAGAAATTATCGAGGGCGGCCAGATTACCGAACGCGCCAGGTCCATTAAATCGATCGACGAGATCGAACTGATGCGCTGGACGATTCGCGTCTGCGAGGCCGGCATGGCACGCATTTATGAGCATTCTCTTCCTGGAGTCACCGAACAGGAGTTATGGGCGCATCTTCATTTCGAAAATGCGCGTTCAGGTGGCGATTGGCTTGAAACGAAGCTTCTGACATGCGGCCCAAATACGAATCCATGGTACAGGGAGTGTTCTGATCGTCCCTGCCAGGAAGGAGAGATGATCTCTTTCGATACGGACATGATTGGCCCATATGGATACTGTGCCGATCTTTCGCGTGCCTGGACCTGCGGCTATACGCCGATGACAGCAAAACAGCGAGAAATTTATTCGGTCGCACTGGAGCAAATCAACCACAATCTATCACTGATAAAACACGGTGTAAGTTTTGTCGAATTTAATGAAAAGTCGTGGAAAATTCCTCAACGATTTCAACCCTACCGCTATTCACTAGCCGCCCACGGAGTAGGCATGGCTGACGAATGGCCCATCGTATTACTACATACCGATTTTATCCACAATCACGGTGGGCAGTTTGAGGCAAATATGGTGATTTGTGTCGAAAGCCTGGTAGCGGAAAAAGGCTCTGAAAGTGTCAAGCTGGAAACACAGGTTCTCGTCACTGAATCCGGCGTAGAGAGGCTTGATAGCTTTCCCTGGGAATAATTTAAGAAAATCTAATTTAATCGCCCTTGACAGCCAACGGCTCTCCTTCAATTTCACGCTGGCGCAAATGCACCAACCAGTGTTTTTCCCAGAACTTAAATCCGCGGCTAATAATAAACACCAGTACCATGTAAAACAGCATCGCGGTAACGAAACCTTCGTAAGCAAGATAATATCTTCCGTTTAACCAGCGACCTGCACCGAGAATATCCTGCAAGGTAATCGTGCTTAACACTACCGAACTGTGCAACATGAAAATCACCTCATTGGAATAAGCAGGAAGCGCACGTCGAAATGCACTGGGTAGCACGATACGACGTATTGCCGTAAATGGTGACATGCCGCAGGCCCGGGCAGCCTCAATTTCACCGGATGGTGTGGTTTCAATTGAGCCGCGTAAAAATTCGGTAGTATATCCTGCTGTATTCAGTGTAAAGGCGATTAGTGCACACCACCACGCACTCGACAGTATCGGATCCCACAGAAAACTCTCCCGTACCGCATCAAATTGTGCCAGACCGTAATAAAGCAGGTAGGTCTGTACCAGCAATGGCGTGCCTCGGAAAAAGTAAGTAAAGCACCAGATCGGAAAGTTCAGCCAGGGATGCTTATAGGCGCGTGCTATTGCCATCGGAACCGAGAGTAAACCTCCAAAAAGCAAAGCGATAACAGTAATCTCAAGCGTTAAAAGTGTTCCCCATAAAAAACGATCAATGTGATCCCACACCAGCACGAAGTCGAGTGGTGAATGGTTTTCGCTGACGTATGCCAGATATTCCCAGAATGTGCGCTCGTCGGATTCATTCATAGCGCTAAACCTTACGTACTCCGACGCTATACTTTCGGTCCAGCCAACGAAGACCAACGTCGGAAACAGCGGTCAACACAAGATAAATCATGAGTACTGCAAACATAAAGGTGAATGGTTCGCGTACTGATCGCCCTGCGGTCGAGGCATTCCACACCAGGTCGTGTAAACCGATGACAGAAACCAAAGCTGTGGCCTTAACCAGTACCAGCCAGTTATTGGTGAAACTCGGGAGCGCAAAACGCACCATTTGCGGCCAGGTGATACGCATGAATATCTTCATCGGGGTCATGCCGTAGGCAATCCCTGCTTCGATTTGTCCTCTGGGAATGGCAAGTATGGCACCACGGAAGGTTTCGGTCATATAGGCGCCAAAAACAAAACCGATTGAAAAAACACCAGCCGTAAACTGGTTAATTTCGAGGTAATCCCACCAACCGGTAACCTCGCCAAAATCATTCAGAATTTGCTGACCACCATAAAACAGCAGCATCATTAAAACCAGATCCGGAACACCACGAACCAGGGTGGTATAAGTGGCAGCGAAATTTTGAGAAAGTCTGTTACTGGAAAGTTTTGCAGTAGCACCGATTAAACCCAGCAACACTGCAAACAATAGTGACGCAAGTGCCAGTTGCACAGTAACAACCGTACCTTCAAACAGCAGATTACGATAATTCCAGATTGATTCCATTGGATAAAAATGCTGCGGCTACAGATTCTGTAGCCGCACAGCGTATTTCCTGCTATTGACTACTTGCCGTAAATATCGATTTCGAAATATTTGTCGTTGAGTTTCTTATAGGTGCCATCGGCACGAATGCCTCGAATGACAGCACTCAGAGAATTTCTCAGGATAGTGTCTTTCTTGCGCACTGCGAATCCGGCTCCAATACCCTGACATTCCTCATCCGAGATCATCTCGCCGAGAAATCCGAAACCTTTACCCATATCCTGCTTGAGGAAACCTTCCGACGCCTGCAGTGAATCAGAAATTTGCGCGTCCAGTCGTCCTGAGGCCAGGTCCTGAAATACCTCTTCCTGTGATGCATACAAAACCAGCTCGGCATCAGGGAACATTTTTTCAGCAGTGCACTGATGCGTAGTGGCGCGTTGCACTCCAAGACGTTTACCTTTCAAACCAGCATTTGTACGACTGAATCCAGCACTACTCTTTGCAACAATACCGGGAGGTGTATTGTAATACTTCTCGGTAAAATCGACCTTCTTCTTACGTTCTTCGGTAATCGACATCGAAGCGATAATAGTATCGAATTTTCTCGATAGAAGCGCAGGTATCATGCCGTCCCATTCCTGCTCTACCAGTACGCACTCGCGTTGAAGACGCTTGCAGACTTCGAGGGCAAAATCAATGTCAAAGCCTTTCAGCGTGCCATCCGGTTCTTTCCACGAAAATGGTGGATAAGCTCCTTCGACGCCAACACGGAGTTTATCTGCGGCAGGTGCGCCAACGCTGAAAAAGGCCAGTGTAATAGCCATGACTAACAGTTTTCTAATACTCATCAATGTTCTCCTCCAGAGAGATTTTTTATAAATTCGATCCATATATCGAATCGATATGCTTTGTGATAATTACGAAAATTATTGCAACGACCTCGCCAGAAATTGACGAAACCGCTCTGATTCCGAATTACCGAACATTTGCTGCGGAGGGCCTTCTGCTTCGATTTG
>JAAEOZ010000546.1 GCA_024222685.1 Gammaproteobacteria bacterium
AGGTGCTTATGGCTGTCTATATCTTCCAGCACCGAGTGCACAAATGCTAGATCTAGGTCTACGGAAGGATTCCTATTGTGCACCTTGATTACTCACGAGATTTAACAAAGAAGTGACTTTCACTGTACAAAGGTCAATGCAATCATTCAAGCCAACAACTATAGCGGGCGGAAATACTGTCTGCCACATAACGCCTCGCATCAGCGGCTGAGGCGAGCGCAGCTCGCCGAAGTCCGACTGCATGCGATTGTTATGTGGCAAATTCGAGTCAATTTCGCCACTGACAATGTAGGTAGGATTTTTATCCTATTTCAAGACTTTAGGTAATTGACCAACCACCTCAATATCATGGCCTGGAACAATTATCGCTCCATCGTCGCGGCATTTCCTTAGATAAGCGAGACTACGACGCTGTTCGTCAAAATCAAAAGCAAAATTTTGCAGAATCGCGGTATCCATTGTACGAGCAAAACAACAGCAGTCGGATGCAAGCACCACTTTGGCACACGTGGGCAATCGGACCTCTAGACTTTGATGTCCAATCGTATGTCCAGGCGTGGGTATACACACTATGGTGCGATCACCGAACAAATCGTGTTCTCCGTCAATAAGCATTAACTTATGACCTAAATCGAAGTCCTTGCGGGGATGCAGTGTATCTGGATCTTGATCACCCGTAGTGTTTGCTTCCCACTCATTTCTTTGAACTACGACAGTGGCATTCGCAATTTCAGATAGTCCACCCATATGATCGAAGTGAATGTGAGACACAACAACAAAGTCCACGTGTTCCGGTTCCTGTTCATTTGCTATCAGTTGGGCCCCAAGAGTATTCTCCTTGCCGAAGTCAATTCTCAGGAATTCTGATATTTTCTTGGTGCGATCTGTTTCGCCAGTGAATGATGAAGGCATACCTGCATCAAACAAAACGGTGCCCCGCGGATGGTGTATTAACCATGCGTTAACCGGGAGGGTCACTAGCCCTTCAGACCCTTCCTCAAACATTCCTAAATCACCATGAAGTTTGCCGCAGTCGAGTCGTGTTAGAGATGTCATTTATAATCCTTAGGTTAAGAAAAATTGCAAATCAAAAAGTTGGCCGATTAGTCAGATCCCCGAAACGAATATATATCTAGCTGTGCCACATAACAGTTTATTAGAAGGAATCCGGAATAAGTATATTATTCCGGATTCCTTCTAGTTCTTTCCTTTCAATTCCCATATACTCGATACTAAATGACCGACAAGGAAGCTGTCAATGCATACGAAAAATATGGAGAATCGTGAAAAACACCTCTGGAACAATTACTTATCTGTTTTATCAGAGAATCAGATAAAACCTGCTTTACATACCTGGTTCGTCCGTCACTGCGAGAGTTTCATCAGAGGAAACGAGGACACTCGGCTCAAGCAACATACCAAAGATTCGATTTCATCGTATTTGTCAGGATTGATCAATGCTGACCAGAACAAAGCCTGGCAAAAAAAACAAGCTATTGACGCGCTCAGATTGCTTTTTAAAAGCATTCACGCGCCGTTATATCAGCAGATCGACTGGGATTACTGGAAGTCATCTTGTCAGGATCTAGGCAAGGAACATGATACGAATTATCACTCGACTTATCCGGTTGTAACCCCGGCTCAGCTATCTTCTTCACCACTTGATACGGCACAGGAGATTAGCATTTCGGAGGAAATCAATCGTTTACGCATTGCGATCAGGCGGAAAAACCACAGTATTCGAACCGAAAAAACTTATGCTACCTGGGTGCAGCAGTTTTTAAAGTTTAGTCTCCAGGAATCCACTAGCGAAGTTGGTGCGCAATCTGTTTCGAATTTCCTGGAATATCTAGCTATTCAACGCGGAGTAGCACCTGGTACGCAAAGCCTGGCACTGAATGCCATTTCATTTTATTTCAAGAATGTACTGAACAGAGAAATTGGTGACATCAGTCAGTTTGTCCGGGCCAGGCCGAGGGAGAAATTGCCCATTATATTGACTCGGGATGAAGTTAGCACCGTTCTAAATGAACTGAGCGGGGTTCGATGGTTAGTCGTTTCTTTGTTATATGGCGCGGGTCTACGCATTATGGAGGCTATACGTCTTCGGATACAGGATATCGATTTTGGTTACAGCCAAATCATTGTTC
>JAAEOZ010000547.1 GCA_024222685.1 Gammaproteobacteria bacterium
CCAATGGCAGAGGGCTTGCGGACGCGGGTTCGATTCCCGCCGTCTCCACCACCACACCATCCAAAGCCGTCCCAGGACGGCTTTTTTATTTCCATTTTTCAATAACTTAACTATAATATCCGTCCAAGGCGGCCCGCTAACATTCATTAACATCTGCCCCAAACTAGGGCAACTATGGGGATCGTTCGCTAACTACTACATGGTGTTGCCCCCTATGGCACTAACTAACACTGCGATTAAAAACGCAAAACCTTCTGAAAAAGCCAGAAGAATGTTTGATGGTGGTGGACTCTATCTTGAGATTGTTGAATTGCATCTAAAACTGACCCACTAATTGCACTGAATATTGACCGAGGGCGTTCAAAATTCCGTGTCAGGTTTAATTTAAATTTCCAGCACGCTATCGAGGCGGCCTTCAAAATAAATACTCAGTTGAGACAGTGCCTGGCTCCAGTTCTGGATTGGCATTGTCCATTTCTCTGTCGCATTTAATATGCCTGCGTAGAGTAATTTTAACAAGCTGTTTTCGTTCGGAAAGGCACCCTTGGTTTTGGTTAATTTTCTAAACTGACGGTGTACCGCTTCGACTGCATTGGTGGTGTAGATGATCCGTCGGATCGGTTCCGGGTATTTGAAATAGGCCGATAACTGGTGCCATTTGTTGCGCCAGGATTTAATCACGATCGGATAGGTATCACCCCATTTGGCTTCCAGTGCATCCAGGGCGGTTTCAGCCGCGTCCAGACTGCTAGCACGATAAACCGGTTTTAAATCCACCATGAAGGCCTTCTGGTTCTTCGAAGCCACGTATTTCATCGAGTTGCGAATTTGATGAATGATGCACAGTTGAACTTCTGTTTTCGGATAGACGCTCCCTATCGCTTCAGGAAAGCCTTTGAGGCCATCAATGCAGGCGATGAGGATGTCTTCCAGGCCTCGGCTGTGCAGGTCTGTAAGTACACTGAGCCAGTGGCTGGCACCTTCGTTCTCAGACAGGTAGATACCAAGGATTTCCTTCTTGCCTTCGAGATTGAGCCCGAGCAGGGTATAAATAGCTTTGCCAATATAACGCCCTTCTTCCCTGATTTTGTAGTGCACGGCATCGAGCCAAACGATTGGATATACCTTTTCCAATGGCCTTTGACGCCATTCCTCTAATCCCGATATCAGGCGGTCGGTGATCGCTGTCATCGCTCCAGTAGATATCTCAACACCATACAGATCTTCGATGTGATACTGGGTATCTCGGTAACTCAGACCATGGCTGAACAGTGATAATATCTAGCGATCAATTTCTGGGGTGAGCTGGGTTTGATGTTTCTTGATCAGCTGGGGTTCAAAGCTACCAGAACCGGTCTTGATTGTTTTCGATCCTGTGCCATTCTGTCGGTTAGGCTTATCTCCATTGGCAATATGATAATCTAACTCAGCGCTAATAGCGGCTTCAGTGAGCTGCTTGATCAACGGCATTAGTACACCGTCTTTACCGGTTAAATCTTTACCGGATCGTAATTCAGATAAGGCTTTTTCAAAATCA
>JAAEOZ010000548.1 GCA_024222685.1 Gammaproteobacteria bacterium
CAATCTGTCGTTTATGGATTTTATCAGTAGCAAATCGGTTTGCCCGAATGCGCATAGCTTTAGATCGCAGGTAGACAGCAGTATTAAACAGATCGAGTCTGCATTTAAGCAATGATCAGAAGTCTTTGCTCGGTTCTCGTCGTTAGCTTGACACTATTCAATCACTCGATCCGAGCTGAAAATAGACTGTCGGTTGTCGTTAGCGTAAAGCCGGTTCATTCCATCGTCAGCGGTTTGATGAAAGATATCGGCGAACCGACCCTGCTGATAGACGGCAAACAGACACCTTATAATTTTAAACTGAACAATGAGCAGCGCCAGAAAATGGCAGATGCCAGACTATTGATCTGGGTTGGCTCGGAGCTGGAGCAATCGTTGCAGGCAGACATCGCATCGCTGCCCGATTCCGTCGCGGTAATTGAACTACTCTCCAGCCCTGACCTGAAGATACTACCGTCGAGGTTGAACCCGGATCAGCGTGATCCTTTTTTCTGGATGGATGATCGAAATATCCTGATATTGCTCGATCAACTCAGCAGTATTTTGATTGAACTCGATCCATTACGTTCGCATATCTACCATCGTAATAGGCTTAATATGCTAAAGCCATTGCGTAAAATCGATAAAGAATATGAATATGGCTATCGAGGCCTGAAAGCGGGTATCGGTGTGCAGTATTTCGATACACTGAGATATTTCGAGCAGGCCTACGCACTTAAAACACTGGGGCAGGTGTCGACATCACCGCGACATAAGGAAGATATCAGTAACCTGCTCAAGGTACGTGGCAGGATCGCCAAAAAAGAGGCAAATTGTCTGTTTCTGGATAAAGGCATACCAGCGGAACATGTTGATATATTGACAGAAGGACTAACCGTGAATACTGCTATGCTTGACACGCTCGGAGTGGATCTTGAGTCAGGGCCGGATCTTTATCTGAGGCTGATGGAATACAATACTGACGCCATTAAACAGTGTCTGAATGCCGATATGGTGGCTGCTGCGAATGCTCGCCTGGCTGCTGGGAGCGATAATACGCCGGTGGCTGATGGTGTCGGCGGGCGTTTTATTCTGACAAATCAGTTTGGTGAAACCGTCACCGAGCAGGATATGAAGGGTAAGTATGGGCTGATTTTTTTCGGCTATACCTCCTGTCCAGATATTTGCCCGACCAGTATGACGGTGTTGTCCCGGGCAATTAGCCTGATGGAAGATCGTGCCGATAATATTCAGGCTTATTTCATTACGGTTGATCCAGCGCGGGATACGGTGAAGGTATTACGCGACTACCTGAACTATTTTGATCATAGACTGATGGCATTAACAGGCTCGAAGCAGATGATAGAGCGGGTCTCAAAGCAGTTCAGTGTCAAGTTTGAAAAGGTTGCTGGGGATTCATCAGATCCCGATTTCTACGCGATGGACCATACCGCCAGTCTTTTTTTAATGGCGCCGGATGGCCGTTTTGTCACCAGATTTGCGTATGGCATAACAGTAAACGATCTGGTAAAACAATTGCTGGCGATCATGCGATAGGCTAATGTCTTTTAAGACAGACTATTTTAGAGCCCTGACGAGGCAGGAGTAATTAATGAGTGAACCCACCAGCGATATCTATCATTGCCAGACTGCCGGTAATGTTGCCCGGACCTATTTTGCTGCGGTTAGACCGGCATTTCTGTCGGCCTCAATTTTGCCCGTACTCTCGGCATTCGCCTATGTAAGAGGCGTTTATGGATTCTTGGATCATTTACTGGCGCTGTTAACGCTGATTAGCATAATTTGTATACATTCGGCGGCCAATGTATTGAATGACTATTTTGACTCAAAAAACGGAACTGATAAGGTTAATCAGCAAAGGGTATACCCTTTCTCCGGCGGCAGTCGATTTATTCAAAATGGCGTGTTGAGTGAAGATCAGACGTTTTTTCTTGGTTCTACACTGCTGCTTGCGGGAGTTTTATTCGGGTTGATCATCACTTATATCAGTGGTCCCGTGATTTTATTGATTGGTTTCACCGGTGCAGTATTGGCCGTCTTCTATTCTGCGCCTCCCTGTCTCGCCTGCAAAGGTCTCGGCGATTTAACCATAGCCGCCTGTTTTGGATTGTTACCGGTGATCGGTACGGTTTATAGCCAGACTGCGGCTGTGACCACCAGCTCGATCTGGCTTGGGCTGGTCATTGGTTGTTTTGTCGCAGCAATACTATGGATCAATTCCATCCCGGACATCGATGCAGACAAAAAGGCGGGAAAGCATACCTGGCCCGCCCGTCTGAATAAAAAAAATGCATCGTGGATGCATGGTGCCTGGTTTATCTGTGGATTTGGACTGATTCTATTTACACCTATTGGTGCAGGGTATTTGGCCTTACTGGCAACTGTGCCGGCTACTATAGCGATTGTGTCGGTGATCCGGGGGAATTTCATACCGGCCATTCCGATGACCCTGGTCACGCACGCAATGGTTTGTATTCTGCTGGGGGCTGGGTATTTGATCACTTAGGAGTTTGTCGGCACCTCTTTTGATCCAGGGGTAACGGGTTGTCCGTCGTTAATGATTTGAATCAAATGGAAACTCGATGCGGGTGGTAATCTGTTTTCTTACAGCTAATGCCCTTGAGTCTGATTATGTCTGGATTAACTCGAGTTTTGTCTGGGTTTTTATCTGGAACCAGGAATTTGTTCCGGGTTTTCTGGATACTGGCATGTACCGCCATGGCTCTAACGGCGCACGCGGTTGATTCGAGCGGCTGCAAGAACACGGATTTCACCGCTCGGTGGGGCCAGGGTGGGTTCCGCGACAGCCGCGCTGAGGACGGTAAGCTTGGCGGCAGTCAATTAGCGTTGGATGTTGCCCGTTGCGGGTCGCCGTTCGCTATTACACTCTCCAGCGAGTATTACACCAAAGGTCCGGTTCCGGATGCAGAACACAGATACGAAATCTCGAACATGTACGCGCTGAATCTGCGTTACACCGAGCCGCTACCCGGATTCGAGAGAACTGACTACTTCCTGTTCGCCGGAATCGGCAGGCTCAAGGTTCCAGATCAGGGGAGCAAGGTCGATAGCGAGCTTTTCAACCTCGGCGCGGGCCTTCACTGGAAGCGATTCGAGAACTTCGGGTTTTACGCACTGGTGAAATTTCTTTACGCGCAAGAGGATGTTGGCGACGAGACGGTTATCGACTTCAACGAAACCATCCTGTTGCTGGGCCTAAGCTATCGCTTTTCGCTGTAACGGCGACCGGAGCGTCCATGAGGCAATCATTCAGGCGCGGTCACAATGGTGAAACGTGCTTACCGGAAATATAAACCACCATTCAAATTCCTGAATGATCTAACTTATAAATGTTCGTCTACAACGGTCAGGATTTCCTTTCTGAATTCAGCTTTCATCATTCTATACATCATGCTGAGCTTTAATGTTAATTGAAATTTTTGTTCATCGATTTCGATGCTCCCCCTCATGCCCTTTCGGCGAAATAGCAGATACTGATCTGATTCCCATTCGGAGAAGAAATCAAATTTTTCCTCAATATCATTTTTTATTTCATCTATTTTTAGTTTTAACTCCTCAATTGGATAATGATGAGCCCGACAAATATTGATCACAGACATAGGGTGTTACTCTATTTATTATCCTGAGATTTTTTCGA
>JAAEOZ010000549.1 GCA_024222685.1 Gammaproteobacteria bacterium
GTAAACAGCCTCTCGCTCTTCGGTTGTTGCGGCAAATTTAAACTGTATATCCATAATCAAATAACGTATTGTCAATTTATTAACAAATAAAAAATATTTCGTTTGATAGCCTGTAATTGTTAGCTTATCAGTACCATCAATAATATCATTCTAATCACTATCCTCTTTCCACTTTAGTCTTACATTACGAATCATGCTACCGCACTGGCGCAACAGGATAATCCAAATCGAGTCGCAATGTTGTCATGATATGATACCAGGCGTTGTTGAATTCTATTCTGAGTGGATGTGACATTATCAGGATGGTAATATACTTATTTACTTATTACTAGATTTGACCCTTGGCCCACCCAATTCCCGAATAAAAGTCAGGCATTTTCAATGAAGAGAGCACCAGAACTAAGAAGTTTATCTAATGATCATCACAGAGCTCTAGTTATTGCAAAGATGGCAAAGAAAGCTAATTCAGAAGGTGGAGAAACGGTAGCTGATATCTGGCGAGAAATGGAAAAGTATTTCTCGACCGAACTAGAAAACCATTTCCGTATCGAGGAAACATATATTGCTTCACATCTAGAGGCTCTTGGGGAAACAGAATTAGTAGAAAAACTATATAACGAACATCAGGAGATAAGAAGCTACTTCGAGTCCGGTTCAACACGAACAGTCACAGATCTAACAGATTTTGGTAAGCTATTAGAGCAACACGTGAGGTTCGAAGAAAGAGAGTTGTTTGGTGTAGCTCAAAAAATGCTGAGCCCCGATGCTCTTGCTTCAATAGAAGAAGTTTGTAGTAAGTAGTGAAATCGGGTCTAACAAGCAATGTTATAAAAGCCAGCTGCCTGGCCATCGCATTCGTCGTTTAGGTGGTTGAGTGGTTTGGGTTAGTGCTGCTCGAAACTCAGGACAGATCTACATTTCAGCCGATTCTGCAATGGGAGCAGCTGTAATCTTTTTGTTCTGCGGCTTTGTTGTCCTGGTTCTTCGTAAAACTTCGTGAAAAGGTAGGTTACAGAGATTCTTCTACCTGGAACTCTTACTGGATTATTGTGAATAATATGAACCATCCTTGACAGGGTATATTCAGGGTGAACCATGTCAACAAGAGAGGAATAGGCCTGTCTGACTGGCGCTAGAGCCTGCCAGCTAGCCAAAGTTAATAAATATACCCAGGCAGAATCACAGTCGGCCATTCCACACATGTGGAATATTTTCTTGCCCTGAATATACCCTGTCAAGGACTTGCCGCTCTGCGGTGGTTCATATTATTCACAAAAATCTACGAAGAACCCAAAATAAAAAGGAGCAAAAATAAAAAATTTATATATTTAACCCTCTCGTCGATACAGAGCTCTAGGAGCAGAAAACAGCAATCGCTTCTAATTTTTCAGGGATTCGGAGACGCATTCATAAACACCTATCAAGCTTTGTGCCATGATAGTTTTATCATTTTGATACTTGTTCTGGCTCTCCCCCTGGTTATCTACAGACAGACGCATAGGGCCAGACGTGAGATTGCAAAGCAAATTTTCAAACTCTGACAAGAGCATTTATCATAGTTTTCTAGCAGGGTGCTTGGTTGCTTTAAATCTCACTTTTTTAATCACTGGAATCGCCCAGGCGGGAACACAATTACTTTGGCAGACAATCTCGCAACCAGTTCATCAAATCAGCAACAGATTAAATGGAGAGAACGAGAATTACTATCAACTTGACCAGTTTCAACTTGAACAATTATTATTGAGAGTTCATGCGGAAGGAGAAACATCCCGTCAGTTTACTGAAATCATGCTTCCGGTCGGTGGTGGTAAGCCTGAACATTTCAGCATTGTTGAATCTCCGATCATGCAATCGGGTCTTGCCTCACGTTATCCTGAAATCAGGACGTATAAAATTTACGGTATCGACAATCCCCAGGCCAGCGGTCGAATAAGCCTTTCTTCAGCCGGGCTTCATGCCATGATTACCAGTCCTGAAGGTACTTTCTTTATTAATCCGCAGAACCAGAACAATTACCGCTCTTTTAAAAAAAGTAAACACTAAACATCCCGACATTTTGGTTGTGACAATTCGAACCATAACCACCAGACACCGGCAGGCAGGCTATCTAACCAGAAACCACTGGCTCGCACAACGGGCCGACTAAAAGTCTATCGAATTGCTATCGCAGCAACCGAGGACTTTGTCGAAGATTCTGGTGGAACACGGGCCAATACTATGATCAGGGTGATAAATGCTATTAATCGTGTTAATGCGATTTATGAGCGAGATCTCGGCATACGTCTTCAACTTATTAACAATACTGACAGCCTCTTCTTTGAAAGTGGTGACGCTTATTCAAACGGTAATTCGAAGGCCATGGCCAACGAAAATCAAGGAGTTATTACCAGTATCATAGGTGCAGTAAATTACGATATCGGACACGTACTCGGAACCAGAGGCGGTGGGTTCGGATACTACGGCGTCGTTTGTAACGATAGCTGGAAGGCCAAAGGTGCTACAAATGGATTTAATTCGAGTAGTGACGAATCGGTAATAGATCTGCTGGCACATGAAATTGGCCATCAATTCAATGCAAGGCATACATTTAACGGTACAACCAGTTATTGCGGTGCCAATCGAACTGCAGGATTCGCTTTTGAACCCGGCAGCGGCTCGACCATCATGGCATATTCCGGTTTTTGTGGTGTTGAAAATATTCAGTATAAAACAGATACCATGTTTCATGCCAAATCGATCGAGAGTATCGAAGATTTTACTACTGGAGGCTATGGTGCTAGCTGTGCAAGTTCAGTGGCAATTGATAACCCAAATCAGCCATCGGTTAACGCAGGTAGCAATTTTGTTATTCCGATCTCTACCGCTTTTGTTTTAAGCGCTGCTGGTATTGATGCCGACGGTGATTCGCTATCCTATACCTGGGATCAGGTAGACAATGGACATGCCACTGACGAAGAAAGTTATGGTACTGACATGAAGGACAATCCCCTCATGCGTAGCTTTTTACCAAGATCAACCCGCTCACGTTTTTTTCCACAGTTAAAATCCTGGTTCAAAGGTAATAGTAGCAAAGCCGAAACTTTACCTAGTCGGGGTCGCAAACTTAAATTTCGTGTCAGTGTACGAGATGGCAAAGGTGGCTTCGACAGTGACGACACAACCATTACAGCTGAATCGGATGCAGGCCCGTTCATAATAAATTCACATACCAGATCGGGCGACTTGAGTGGTGGTGACACACAGGCCATTAGCTGGGAGGTCGCCAATACCGATAAACCACCGGTTAACTGTAGCAGCGTTGATATCGATTTACTCATGCTCGACGCTGAAAATGAAAACTACTGTATTGAACCTCTGGCCTTCGAAGCCCCTAACACAGGCTTTGCAACAGTAACCTTGCCCGATGTGAACAGTCCAAATGTGCGATTTCGAGTAAGTTGTAGCGATAATGTCTTTTACGCAGTGTCCGGCGCCGACCTGCGAATTACAGGGTTAAATTCGGCAAATACCAATTGTCACTCGATTGAAGCAGAATCGGAAATACCTGAAAACCACAAAGGTTTTAATGGTGGCAGCGGAGATGAAGCTTCTTCGAATAATACTTCAGGTGGTGGCAGTGGTTCTGGCGGTAGCATTTATCTATTCGCATTTTTACTATTCGTATACCGATCTTTCAGAATAGCTATTTAACACGACTTAAAGTACTTGAAACTCTATATCGGCCATAGCTAACTAATGAATTCAGAAACTCTTCTAACTCTCTGTCATCACCAGAGTAAATTACAAAGTAACATCCATCACCAGTAACTTTAAAGGACTGATCGACTTCCGGATTTTGATTTAAAAATGATTCAAGCTGGTCAAAGCTGGTCGTGTCCATAAATACACTGATAAAGTGTTGTTTAATGGCATCCTGGCGAATTGTATATCCTGCTATTTTTTTTAAGACAGTTTAGTATTTTGTTATTCATCTGGTTCAAATCAGTAATCCTTTCAATTCGTAAGAAATTTGGATAATTTTCTCTCAACCCGAAATTATATCAATGCATATATTACCGTATTATATAAAGCCAATATTGCATAGAGAGCCAAAATGAAAAAAGCATTAGTCGTGATAGACCTCCAGAATGATTACTTTTGTGGAGGGAATATGGAGCTAGATAATATTGATGAGCTGTTGCTAAAAACCAATGAGTTAGTCGCATTTGCCAGGGTGCAGGAATATGATATATATTTTATCCAGCACTATTCAACAAGAGAGGGAGCTTCATTCTTTGTCCCTCATACAAACGGGGTAGAGTTGCATGAAGCACTCGATATTAGCAGTGATGTAATTATCAAGAAGAATTACCCTAATAGTTTTAGAGAAACAGAATTAAAAGAGCATCTGGATAATAATGGTATTGAAGAGCTCATTGTCTGCGGTGCTATGACCCATATGTGTATTGACTCAACAGTTAGAGCCAGCTTTGATCTAGGTTACAAAACGACATTAGTTTCTGATGCCTGTGCCACAAGGGCCTTATCATTCGGAAATCAGGTTATTGAAGCCAAAGATATTCAGCTTGCCTACATGGCTTCATTAAATAATATATTTTGCCGAATCAGGACGGTAGAAGAAATAACGACGTATCAGCAGGAGCATTATGAGTCGCAATGACAGTCATATTTGAATTAATCAGATTTTCCCTGAATTTCTGATCTATTCTCCGAGATAATATCCATTAAATTCCTTTACCGAAGACAGGCTTAACAAAGTACGCATCTGTGAAACAGCTGGCAATTGTGACAGCTTGTTGCGTAGTAGCTCCTGGTAGTCTTCTGTGTTCTGTGCAGCGATACGCATCAGATAGTCAAATTCTCCTGTTATCCAGTGAATTTCCAGTACCTCAGGCATGTTTAATGCGGCTTCCTCAAAGGCTGTAGTTTCCTGCTGGCGTTGTGAAGTCAGTTTGATTTCGATAAAAACCTGGACTTCAAATCCGAGCGCACGACGGTTCAGTCGAGCAGCGTAATTGCTGATGACGCCACTCGATTCAAGCAATTTAACGCGTCGATGGCAGGCAGATAGTGATAAGCCTATATTCTCAGATAATGCGGCCATAGACATATTCCCCTGTCCCTGCAGAATGGAAAGTATTCTACGATCTGTTCTATCCATAATAAATATTACAATATATTGGTTATAATACTGTAAATATTACCTATATTTCCGAATATTGCTATAAATATACAGAAATATTTTACTAAGGTTGTTGGTAACCTTTTGATCATACCAATGTAGGTATATCAATTTTCCGAGGGAGGAAAAAATGACAGTAAAATATGTTGTCGCATGCGATGGAAGTGAAGCTTCCCGGCGTGCCCTGGATCTCGCCGTTGATCTGGCTGGTTCGAGTGGTGCGTCAGTTATAGTCGCCCATGTGCTTGAGTGGTCACCCTATTCATTCCTGACCCCCACTGAACTTGAAGAAAGACACAAACGTCGTGGTGAAGAACTTAAACGCGCTAAAGAAGCGCTTTTAGATCCGCTCGTGAAATCGATTGAGGGCAGGAATATTGAGGTTGAAACGATTATTAAATATGGGCATGTGGCTGAAACTCTAGCTGAAATTACCAGCAACGAAAGCGCTTCACAATTATTCATCGGCCGTACCGGGGAAAGTACACTCGCCGTCAGGGTTTTCGGTTCAGTCGCCGGGACATTAGCTCAAATCACTACGGTTCCATGCACTATCGTGCCTTAAACCAACATTGGGGGAAAAATGAAAAATAATAAATTTGTAACAACTATGACCGTAATTGCGTTGACTTTGTTGTCTACACCAGTTCTGGCGCAGTCTGTCGATGAAAAAGTAAATGCGCTATTTTCCAGTGCTACTGGCTGGTTCGTAAGCTTTATTTTCAGCCCGTTTCCTGGTACTTCGTTTCCGTGGATAGTGGCGTGGTTAGTGGTAGCAGCGACAGTATTCACTGTTTACTTTGCGCTGATACAGTTTCGCGCTTTTCCGCACTCGATATCATTGGTGAAAGGTGACTACTCAGACCCCAATGATGCCGGTGAAGTCAGTCACTTCCAGGCGCTGGCAACAGCTCTATCGGGCACTGTCGGCCTGGGCAATATAGCAGGGGTTGCTGTAGCCGTGGGAATTGGTGGGCCAGGTGCAACCTTCTGGATGATTCTGGCGGGGTTAATGGGTATGGCTTCAAAGTTTACCGAATGTACTCTCGGGGTTAAATATCGTAACGAATATGACGATGGGACTGTATCCGGTGGGCCTATGTATTATCTCACCAAGGGTTTCGGTGAACGGGGCTTACCCGGCGGAAAATTTCTTGCAGTCCTGTTTTCTGTTTTCTGTATTCTCGGCGCCTTTGGTGGCGGCAATATGTTTCAGGCTAATCAGGCCCATCAACAGATCTCGGGAATTGTCGGCGGTTATCCAGGCTGGATTACCGGTGTGATATTTGCCATCGTGGTATTTGCGGTAATTGTCGGTGGTTTGCAATCGATCGCCAAAGTAACTGAAAAAGTAGTGCCTTTTATGGGTGTCATGTATGTCGCAACCGCGTTAGTCATCCTCCTCGTTAATTTTGATAAAATTGGTTGGGCCTTTGGTCAAATCTTCGAAGGCGCATTTACCGGTCTCGGTGTTGCCGGTGGTATGGTCGGTGCATTAATCCAGGGCTTTAAACGGGCGGCGTTTTCAAATGAAGCCGGTGTGGGTTCCGCAGCAATCGCGCATTCGGCTGTTCGCACCAAAGAACCGATTACTGAAGGTTTTGTTTCTCTGCTTGAGCCATTCATCGATACCGTTGTGATCTGTACTATGACCGCATTGGTTATCATCATTACAGGGCAACTGACTATCGATCCGGCTACAGGGCATTACATTACCGAGGGTGGGCGTATCGTGACAGCAACTGGAGCTTCAGGTGTAGGACTGACTTCGGCTGCTTTCGAAAGTGCATTTAGCTGGTTCCCCTATGTGCTGGCCATAGCGGTTGTGTTATTTGCTTTCTCTACCATGATTTCCTGGTCATATTATGGTCTTAAGGCCTGGACGTTCCTGTTTGGCGAAGGCAAAGGCAAGGAAATTACCTTCAAGGTGATCTTCTGTATCTTTGTGGTTATCGGTGCGGCAGCAAACCTGGGACCGGTCATCGACTTTTCCGATGCAGCGATATTTGCCATGGCCGTGGTCAATATCATTGGCCTTTACTGTCTGATGCCTGTCGTCAAGCGTGAGCTGGAGAGTTATCTGGCGCGTTTGAAGTCTGGTGAAATAAAGAAATACAGGTAATGCGGTAAAAAGCATTGGGCAGGGCTTGCCCGCGATGCATAAAATTGCCCCGGTTTAACCACCGGGGCTTTTACCTGGTTTAGTTCAGCTCATCCCCACTCTCGCCGACAACAAAATCCTCTATCTCGCGTAAAAAAATGCTACCAAAACGAGTCAGTTTCTTTTCCCCGACACCGCTTAGTTCAGCCATTTGTTCTAGTTCCAGCGGTTGAACGGCCGCCATCTGGTGCAGGGTTCTGTCGTGGAAGATAACATAAGGTGGTACGCCGTTTTCCTCTGCGATAGTTTTTCGCAAGCTTCGTAAACGTTCAAATAACGGCTGGTTGGTTTGTTCGACAACGACGCGATTGGTGCGCTTGCGGCGTTTACCAGATGTTTCCACAACTTCACGTAAATGAAGGCTTTCTTCACCTCGTAATAAAGGTTTGGCGTGTTGCGTGAGCCGTAAACCGCCATGTAACTCGCTGTCACTCTCGAGATAAGCAAAGGCCAGCAGTTGTCTGAATACGCTACGCCACTGATTGTTGCCCAGTTCGGTGCCTATACCCCAGGTGCTGATTTGATCGTGGCGATTACGTTCGATTCGCTCATCGGTTTTGCCCAGTAATATATCGATCACATAGTTGGTACCAAATCTCTGCCCGGTTCGATAAACGCAGGATAAGGCCATACGCGCAGCCTCGGTGGCATCCCAGGTTGTTGGTGGTAGCAAACAGTTGTCGCAGTGGCCGCACGGTTTTTCGAGTTGCTCATCAAAATAGGCGAGCAGGGTTTGCCTTCGGCATCCGACCTGTTCGCATAATCCAAGCATCGCCTCCAGCTTGCTGTGCTGTAGTATTTTATGGGATTCTTCGGCTTCGTTTTGCTGGTTAATCATGCGCAGGTTGATAACATCCTGCATGCCGTAAGCGAGCCATGCGTCGGCGGCTAGTCCGTCGCGCCCTGCGCGCCCAGTTTCCTGATAATAGGCTTCTATGGTTTTAGGCAGGTTGAGGTGGGCAACAAAACGCACATCCGGTTTATCTATGCCCATGCCGAAAGCGATGGTGGCAACGATGATAACACCATCTTCGACCAGGAACCGACGCTGATGCTCGGCGCGTTGGTCACTACTCATGCCTGCATGATAGGGCAGGGCAATACGACCTTTACGTGATAACCAGTCCGCAACAGTTTCAACGTTTTTACGCGACAGGCAATAAACAATACCCGCACTTTCGGCATGATTGTCCTCAATAAATTGCCACAGTCGCTCACGATTATTCTGACCCTCGCTGATACGATAGAAAATATTTGGACGATCGAAGCTGTGGATATATCTGGCTGCCTGATGCAACTCCAGTTGCTGGATAATTTCATCACGGGTTCGCCGGTCGGCAGTAGCGGTTAGTGCAATTCGGGGTATCGCGGGGAAGGATTCATGGAGTATTTTTAAACGCATGTAATCGGCGCGAAAATCATGCCCCCATTGTGATACACAATGAGCTTCGTCTATCGCAAACAATGCGATATCAATACTATGGAGTAAATTAAAAAAGTCGCTGGTATTGAGGCGTTCAGGGGAAACGTAGAGTAGATCAAGATCACCATTAATAAGCTGTTGTTCGACTTCGCCTCGGGTTTCGAAGCTTTGCGTTGAATTTAAAAATGAGGCACGGATACCTATGGTATTAAGTGCGTTGACCTGATCCTGCATCAGCGCGATTAGTGGTGAAATAACAATGCCGACGCCTTCACGTACAATGGCGGGAATCTGGTAACAAAGTGACTTGCCCCCACCGGTAGGCATTAATACCAGAGCATCGTTGCCATCAATCAGGTTTTGTACGATTTCGGCCTGTCGAAAGCGAAACTGATCGTAACCATAACGTGATTTAAGAACCTGGAGGGCTGCCTCGCCAGTCTCAACTTGCATTCGATTCCGTTAGTGTATCGCGCACTATTTGTCCCAGTTTAACGATGGCAGCTTCATTAGTTTCGTCCCATGGATAACCACAGTTAATACGCAGGTAATTTTTAAAACGCCGTGTTGCAGAAAATAATATTCCGGGTGTAACACCGATATTATGCTGAAGTGCACGATTGAAAATTTCGATACAGTTGCACCCTCTTGGTAATTCAACCCAGAGTACATTACCGCCCTGTGGTCTGGAAATAAAGGTTTCCTCGGGGAAGTTTTTGCAGATCATATAGCGACCTTTTTCAATTTGCTCTCGCATCGATTTGCGTAGACGTACCAGATGTCTATCGTATTGACCGCTACTCAGGAACTCTGCCATGGCGAGCTGATTGATCGACGAAGTCGCCGAAAAAGTTGCCTGCTTAAGCTCACGAATTTTATTTCTGTATCTGCCAGCCAGTACCCAGCCAATTCGATAGCCGGGGGCCAGAGTTTTCGAAAACGATGAGCAGCTCAACACCAGATTGTTGAGGTCATAAGATTTTGCCGGACGTGGTGCGCGCTCACCGAAATATACGCTACCGTATACATCATCTTCAATTAGCGGTACATCGCGTTCTGCGAGCATATTCACCAGTTCGCGTTTGTTTTCTTCTGGCATCAGACAACCCAGCGGGTTGCTGATATTGGGTGAAGCCAGTACCGCCTTGATGTCCATCGTATCAAAGGCTTCTTCTAATGCTTCCAGATTCATGCCGGTTGCCGGGTCTGTGTCAATTTCTAGCGCGAGCATCCCCATTTTTTCGATGAGGCGTAACACGGCGAAATATGTTGGAGATTCGACTGCAATAATGTCACCACGTTTTGCCACGGTTTGCAGAGATAACGATAATGCCTCAGTTGCGCCGGACGTAATAATGATATCGTCAGCTGACATTCGTGTACTGGTATGCTGATATTGCTGCACTATCTGCTCACGAAGTCGGCGATCACCGGGAGGGAAGTTATAGTCCATACAACGTTTTGGATGACGGCTGAGCATACTTTTAGTTGCCCGTGTAAGTGGCTTTACCGGCATAAATTCCATCGATGGAATCGATGTTCCGAAAGGTACGATGCGAGGGTTATCTGCATTGCTGAATATTTCTTCGAATAGCTCGCCAAATCGCACTTTACGCGGTTGTTTGGATGTAGAGGTGGATTTTGGAATATCATTTATCTGGTTTACCTGCACATCGACAAAAAACCCAGATTGCGGCTTGGCCTTTAGTATTCCCTGATCTTCCAGATTAACGTATGATTGAGACACAGTTGCAATACTAACGCCAAGCTGTTTACTGAGCTTGCGCAAAGATGGTGCTTTATCACCAGGTTTTAATGCGCCATTCTCGATTAACGCGTTGATATACCTCGAAACCTGGTCATATTTAAAGGATTCAGCCTGCGGGATGATGGAAACTGTCATGGTTTTAGTGAACTGTATTGCAATAATTTAATAAAAATTGTAACTGTTATTGTAACAGTTTTATGATTATTATTTCATCATTGCTGCTGCGGCAGTCAATGATACAAGTTAAAACCCCCTCCTCCTCCTCAAGGTTTTGACTTTATTAACCCGCTAGATCAAAGGTCTAGCGGGTTTTTTTTGCCTGTTTTTCGTTTAAACCGATAAAACCTTCAAAATCGACTCGCAAAGATAGTCAATATTGCCAGAATTGATTCCTGCCAGATTCATCCGCGTCGAATCGACAATATAAATGCCGAAGTCCTCTCGAAGGCGCGTGAGCTGTTCTTTACTAATCCCCAGAAACGAAAACATGCCCTTCTGTTGAGAAATATGGCTGAAGTCCTGACTCGTCGCATTATTCGAAATGCCGTCGGTGAGCAACTTGCGCATCGCCTGAATACGCTGCCTGACTTCGTCGACTTCGTCTTTCCATTCGGCTCTGAGTGTTTTATCGTCGAGGATCATCGATACTATTAGCGCACCGTGGGCCGGTGGCATCGAGTAAGTCTGGCGCGCGATTGACATGGCCTGGCTTAAAACAATTGATGGTTGCTTTGCATCGCTGCAGATAAAACTGGTTGATCCGGTGCGTTCCCGATAGAGGCCGAAATTTTTTGAACAGGAGGAAGCTATGACGAGTTCTGGTAGTCTGGAGGCCATCAAACGCAATCCCCAGGCGTCTTCATCGAGACCGTCGCCAAGGCCCTGATAGGCGATGTCGATGAAAGGTATAAACCCTCTTTGTAGCGCAAGCTCTGTAACCTGCTGCCATTGCTCATGATTGAGATCCGATCCGGTGGGGTTATGGCAACAGCCATGCAATAAAACCATATCACCCTGTGGTACCTGTTCCAGGGCACCGAGCATAGAATCAAAGTCTACACGGTGATTGTTCTGGTTGTAATAAGGGTATTGCTCAATCTGAAACCCTGAACTACCGAGTAAAGGTATGTGATTTGGCCAGGTAGGTATGCCCACCCATAACCTGGCATCAGGGTTAGCACGACGGATGACTTCCGCACCGATTCGCAATGCACCCGAACCGCCGGGGGTCTGCATGCTGACTGCACGCCCGTCTGCCAGAGTCTTGTGCTCTTCGCCGAGTAACAAATTCAATACCCTCTGGTTGTAGTCCGGGTCTCCGGCGATGCCCTGATAAGCTTTTGTGGATTGTTGTTCGATAAGACGATCTTCGGCCTTTTGTACCGCGCGCATGACAGGTGTCTGCCCCTGCTCGTTTTGATAGACGCCGGCCCCGAGGTCGATTTTCTGTTCTCGAGGATCTTTTCTATAGGCAGCCATCAGGCCGAGAATCGGGTCTTCGGGCATTGCGTTGAGGTGGTCAAACATAATTCTATCCCGATATGGGCTGTTAATAAACTGGACTGCAAATATAGAGAAAGTATCGCGTAATTGTAAGCCTTTATTTGGTATCAGGTCTGCCCAGATCAATATTTACCCCGGCAGCGAGTAATTCTTCGGTACGCTTTTCGGAGTAAGTGGCATAATCTGTCTCTTTATAATAACCCCCGGCGATATACCGCATAGACTCCTTGAAATGGTGAGGAAAGATCAGGCTGTCGTTGCGGCGAAGCAGGTTGCCTTCGTCGAATGCCAGAACACCAGGGCGGTAATGCATTTCGTATTCGCGTGCGATTTTCGCTGCGGTTGTTTTATTGCCGTGTATATCAATAATTGTCTGCTCGGAATCAGTATCGAGACGAACAATAGTAAAAGGTGAAATTTCTTTTCGAACTTCCGTATGCACGAGTATGCCATCGTGAAACTCATTGCAGTCATAGCAACTTCCATCTTCGAATATCAGCATCAGCGGCCCTTCCACGGAAGAGAGATCGGTTATATCGCTGAATAGCGCATTTGGTCGGAGTTGATAGACGTTACGATCAAGTTTTGCCTGCTGATAGTCCCCAAGGCTCTGGTTCTGATAAGCTCCTGTGGCGACAAATTCAAGTACGCTCTGGAATCGTTGAGGAGCACGATAACCGTTTACTCGAACAATGGTTTTATTGGTTTCGTCAAGGAACAGGATAGCCGGCGTTGCGCGGACATTGAGTAACTCCGATAATTCTTTTTCGCTGACAGAAACCTCTTCGCTAAATGCTATATCGCGATCGCCACGAACATTGATGGCAATTGTGTCGAAGTGCTTTTGAATATAGCTAATTTGTGGTTCAGCCTCGAAAGATTCTTCCAGCATGCGATCGCAGTAAGGACAGTTATTCAACTGGAAGAATAACAGGACATGTTTGTTTTCCTCGGTAGCTTCTTCAACATCGTCGGCAATTTCCAGGAAACTTTCCTTAAACCAGGCTGGTGCTTCATGAGACACACCACCGCTAATACTGCCTCGCTCAGCGGCATTGGTCGATATAACTGGTACGGTTAGTATTGATAGGTTAATCAGAAAAATATAGATTCCGCGCATTGTTAGATCCTCTGATGCCGTAGTGTAGAAGAAACTATAACTCACCATCTGAGTACGCGTAATAATCCTTAGGGAATAACAGATGTGACTGTAATCCTGTTGAGTATTGCCACCTCGACTCAGTTTCCTGAAGAGTGATCCATTAATCTGGAGTAATAAATAAATTTTAATATAACAATGTTGCATACTACAATGTAGTATATTACACTGTTATATATGAATGAGCTTACCGCAATACAACAACAGGTTTATGACTTTACCTGTGAGGTTTTGGCGCAGGGATTACCTTTTCCTTCCTTACGTGAAATCGCCACGCAATTTGGTTTTAAACACACAACTGCACGTTTTCACTTGAAAGCCCTGGAACGCAAAGGTTACATCAAGCAGCGTGAACAGAGGGTTTCTGAATATTTCCTGCCCGACCACTTATTGCAAAACACGGAAGAGTTTTTATTAGTAGCAAAAATTTCAGCCGGTTCGCCTATGCCGGTTTATGATGAAACTAGCGAATCATTTTCCGTTAACCATGAATTCTTCGGTGGAGGTGATATCCGTGGTATTCGGGTTAGTGGTGATAGTATGTCCGGTGATTCTATTGCTGATGGAGACATCGCAATGATCAAGTTCCAGAATAACACCAATAAAGGCGATATTCTGGCACTGCGTATTGACGATGAAATAACCCTGAAGCGAATTAATCTAGTCGGAGATACTGCACAGTTATTACCTTCAAATCCTGACTACCCGGTTAGGGAAGTTGCTGCACAGAGTTTACAGGTGATCGGCAAGCTCGTTGGTGTAATCCGTAAGACCTAGGCAGGGATTTTGTCGTGGCTTCAATCCCTGTGCAATTCAATCAATCTGATCCTGTTAAGCAGCTAATTTCTGCCAGGAAATTGCGCGATTCGCTTTTCGGATCTAAAAAACTTGTATCAGGAATTTGTCAGCTCGATTCACTGTTTTCTAATGTCAGGGCCGGGGATATCATTGAGTGGGGTATTCCCCCGGGATTGAATGGGCGATTAATACCTCTACAGTTCCTGAAGCAGGATATGCCTGTCAGTGTATGGATTTATCACCATCATAATCTCGCCATTTTTGCTTCCAGCTGGATTAGTCATGGCATTGATCTTAATCGACTCTACTTTATTCGATCATCCAGTCCGGTGTCAGAGCTTAGACCTTTATTTCTCGAAGATACATTTAAGCAAATTATTATTGATTCACCCAGGCATCTGTCGACAGGTGATCTCGCCTTTTTGGCCACTCAGGCCAGACAGAATCGTCAGATAATATTTCTAATTCGGCACTTCTTTCTTAGCCCTGAAAAAGGTAATGCTTATGCTGGAATCAGGTTAAACAGTTGGCAGGGTAATAAAGCTGAGTTCAGTATTCAGATAATTAAAGGACCAGAAACCGGAATTATAAAAGTGCCGGTATCACAATTATACAATCATGCGTTCTGACTTGATAAGCCCTTCAAAAGGGTCTGTGGTACGGTTGAGTGAGCTGGATACATTTCCTTCTTATGTCGCGATTTATTCCCCTTCCATTATTGAAAACAGTTTTATATTTTCTCCTTCAGCGATGCAATGGTCTGATCGTGTAGTACTTAATCGACTTGATTGTTGTGAGAGTTTCTGGGTAACACAATTGGATAAATTACAGTGCGATCTTGAAACTCTATTTACAGACATTCTGTCCCGGTATTTTAAACATGACTATATCACTGTATTTGCCTGTCATCCCTGGCAGTGCCTGATGTATTTGTCCTACCTGCGTTATCACAATTCTACCGGTGTTTACTTTCTACAAAACCGATTAAACAGAAATATATTTCAAACCCTCGGTTGGCAATACTGGTTTGAACCGCAATCTGAGTTAGTATCTCA
>JAAEOZ010000550.1 GCA_024222685.1 Gammaproteobacteria bacterium
AGCGGCTGGACCAGCGAATATTTGCGGCTTCGTCGAAGCGGGCTTTCAATTCCACCACCACCGCGACCTGCTTGCCATTCTGGGCGGCATCAATCAGGTAATCGATTACCTTGGTATCACCGGAAGTCCGGTAAAGCGTCATCTTTATCGCACGCACTTTCGGGTCGCGGCTGGCTTCCCTGAGAAACCGTTCTACCGAGGTGGTAAAGGATTCGTACGGATGTTGCAATAGAATCGAACCGTTATCCCGTACCGCGTAAAAAATACTCGGCATATGAACCAGCTTGGGATGATCGATCGGGTGGTGTGGCAAATCGTGTAACGCGGGGATTTCCAGTTCACTGAAACCGAGCAGATCACGCATCGCCATCAGACCAGAGGTTTCGAAGACATCTTCGTCCTCAAGGCCGAGTTCGGCGACCAACATTCCCCGTCGAATCGAATTCATATCGGGATGAACCACGACACGGACAATCTGTGCGAATTTGCGATGACGTACCTCAGATTCGATGATTGCCAGCAAATCGTCCGCCCGATCCTCGTCGCGAGCCGTATTGGCGTTGCGTGTGACGTGAAACATTTCGCAGGCCTCGACAGTCATTTTCGGAAACAGCAGGTCGAGATTATTCGACATCACGCTTTCCAGTGTCACGAAGTGGTTAGAGCCGGGAACTTCCAGGAATCGTGGTATGCCCAGTCCAACTGGCACCTTTACCCGTGCTCGCAGCTCCTCGTCATCATCGCTGTGGCGCAGGGTAACGAGTAAATTGAGCGAAAGATTAGAGATAAAAGGAAAGGGATGTGCAGAATCGACGGCCTGTGGGGTCACCAGCGGATAAATGTTGTCAATATAATAATCACGAATGGTCGCCTTATCATCATCGTCCAGTTTATCGTAAGTAGTGAGGAGGATATCCTCTTTGGCAAGTGATTCGATGAGTTGCGGCACCAGTTCATCCTTGAGTATTTCGATTTCTCGTACCAGCCGGTAAGACTCCCTAATTTGCTCGGATGGCATCCGCCCATCGATGGTCAGTTCCATGACGCCAGCACCCAGCTGTTGCTTCAGGCCACCGATCCGTTTCATGAAAAACTCGTCGAAGTTGGAGCTAACGATACTGACGAACTTGAATCGCTCCAGCAACGGTGTCTGTTTTTCCTGTGCCTCGTGCAGTACCCGACGATTAAATTCGAGCCAGGTTAACTCCCTGTTGAGATACCACTCCGGCGCATCGAGATCGTATTCGGTATCGACCGGCTTGTCGACTTGTTCCGCCATGCAGACGGCTTCAGGATTTATGTGATCGGGTACCACCGAAAGTGAATTAGTGTTGCTGGTGCTGCTAGCCATAATAATCTCAGTTCCAATCTAACCAGCTTAATGATGTTCCGGTATGAATGTCTGATCGTTCAATGGCGGGCGTACGTAGCCTTTCGCTTTTTCTCTGGGTTCCAGAGTGATTGGTTCGGGAGTCAAGTCCTCGTAGGGAATCATACTGAGTAAGTGCTTGATACAGTTCAGTCGAGCATGTTTTTTAACGTCGGCATTGACCACATACCAGGGCGCCTGCTTAATGTCGGTATGCGCAAAATTATCATCCTTTGCTCTGGAATACTCGACCCATAGCTTACGAGACTCCATATCCATCGGACTTAACTTCCAGCGTTTGGTAGGGTTTTTTATACGCTGCTGGAAGCGGCCTTCCTGTACATCGTCGCTCACAGAGAACCAGTACTTAATCAGTAGTATTCCAGACCGAACCAGCATACGTTCAAATTCAGGGCAGCTACGCAGGAATTCAAGGTACTCCTCTTCGCTACAAAATCCCATGACTCTTTCCACACCTGCACGGTTATACCAGCTGCGATCAAACAGAACCATTTCACCAGCGGCCGGTAAATGGGGCACATAGCGCTGAAAATACCACTGGGTTTTCTCGCGTTCAGTGGGGGTACCCAGCGCCACTACCCTGCAGATTCGGGGATTGAGACTCTCAGTGATACGCTTGATTACACCGCCTTTTCCAGCGGCGTCACGACCTTCAAAGATGCAAACTACTTTTAACCCTTGCTCCTTTATCCACTCCTGCAGTTTGACCAGCTCAATCTGCAGCGCTGCCAATTCCTTTTCGTAATCCTTGTTCCTGATTTTACCGTTGTTATCAGACACTATATCATCGTTCATTTCTCAGGCTCCGATCTTGTTGGGTTTGCCGTACCAGACTGTAACATACCTAAATTTGTTTGCAGAGTATAGCGCGAAGGTCAACTAACACAATATTGCTCCCAATATGAAAGTGATCATACAGTTACCAGAAAACGAATCCGTTAAGATTTGATCGGTGTCAATTTTGCGCGGATCATACGTCCCTGTAATCGGACTTTTGAATTATCACATGATATATTTAGCGGTTCAGGTGAAGTACCCAAAAAACTAATCCTAGACAATTTTTAAACCTGAGAATTAGAGTTGTAGCGTTTTTACAACGAGCTATCAGGTAATAGCTATAGCAACCATAACGACGGCGCAGGCGGAACAAATCATGACTGAAAATTCAGTTTCAATGTCGAATGAAGAGAAATTGATTGCTTCCAGGGTTATCGAGGAAAGCGGCGAGTTAATATCAAGTTTTGAAAATGGAAAATATCCATACAAAACTAAAATGAAGCGTCTGGAATATGATAAAGAAAAAAAAGCGCTTCAGGTAGAACTACTCAAAGTACAGAAATGGGTTAAGGATAGCGGGCAAAAAATAGTCGTTCTGTTCGAAGGTCGTGATGCTGCAGGTAAGGGTGGTGCGATTAAGAGATTCATGGAGCACCTAAACCCCAGGGGAGCCCGGGTCGCTGCACTGGAAAAGCCAACTGAATCTGAAAATAGTCAATGGTATTTCCAGAGATATATTAAACATTTACCATCGTCCGGGGAAATCGTTTTATTTGACCGATCCTGGTACAACCGAGCCGGTGTAGAGCGAGTCATGAATTTCTGCTCACCAAACGATTACCTGGAATTTATGCGCCAGTGCCCCGAAATAGAACGCATGATCACACGAACAGGAACCCTGTTATTCAAGTACTGGTTTTCCGTAACCCAGGAGGAGCAACTCTGTCGTTTCGCATCGCGTGAAAATGATCCACTGAAACAATGGAAACTTTCACCGATTGACAAGGCCTCGTTAGATAAATGGGAAGACTATACCGAAGCCAAGGAGGCCATGTTTTTTTACACGGACACAGCCGACGCACCCTGGACCATCATAAAGTCAGATGATAAAAAACGGGCACGTTTAAATTGCATACGTCATTTCCTATACTCCCTGCCCTATGAAGGAAAGGACATCGAAGTGATCAAAACACCTAACCCTAAACTGGTGATGCTGACCGATCATGGCATCAATAACAGTCAACATATTTTTGGCAAGAGCCTACATCCTGATCAACGTAAAAAAAATAGAGCAACAACTGAATAATTCTGATCGCTGCTGCAGTTAATGCGTGGTCAATTCAGAATTATTTTTTGGTCACATAAGCGAGATTTTTTTGCCAGAAGTCGATGACGTAATTGACTCGCGCAGTAAATAACTCCAGATAGTCGGGTAGATCGCTGATATGAACCCAGCGACATCTGATAATCCCCTCGTTAATTGCTGGATCGGTATCGTCGTCACCTCCATCATACTGCATCAGGTACCAGTGCGTTTTTTTCAGAAACCTTGATTTCCGGCGAATGGTAGTATGCCATGTCGAGACTAGCTTTCCCTCAACCGAAAGCCTGTCCATATCGAGTCCGGTCTCCTCATGTACCTCTCGTAGTGCAGTAGTAATCCTGTCCTGCCCCTGTTTTACATTTCCTTTGGGCATATCCCATTTACCTCTTTTGAATATCAGCAGGATGTGATGGTGATGATTACACACCAGTCCTCCAGCAGCCACGAGAGTTGGCATCTCAAGAGTATTTTTAAGCGTGAGGCTCGCTTTTGGAGGCACTTTATTTTTTTTATTTCTGGTCATCTGCTGCAATTAGCTGCTTTTGAGTAAGAGTTTTATTTAGTGCTTGTTCATATTATCTACCCAGGCCATTCCAATAGCCGATACAACAAAGGTCAGGTGGATAATCACAAACCACATAAGCTTATCGTTGGCGATATTCTCTGCATTCATAAAAGCCTTCAACAGGTGGATTGAGGATATCGCCACGATAGATGCTGCAACTTTCTGCTTGAGACTACCAGCATCGAGTTTGCCGAGCCATGACAATTTTTCCTCACCCTCTTTGATATCGATTTGTGAAACAAAGTTCTCGTATCCGCTAAACATCACCATCACCAACAAACCGCCGACAAGAGCCATATCGATTAAGGACAGTACAACCAGCACCAGTTCAGCTTCAGCCATACTGAAAATCATCGGAAAACTGTGCGCCACTTCTTCAAAGAATTTTAATAGCAGCAAAACCAGTGCCAGTGACAGCCCCATATAAATTGGCGCAAGCAGCCATCGACTAGCGTACAGAAGGGATTCAGCAATTTTTTCCATAGTCAAAGTTTTTTATAATCAGGCTATAAGCCACAGCTACAAAACTGGAAATTACCGAATAATAACCAGATCATTGACAAGCACTTCATCAAATAAATCGATGACATCGTCATTACTCATACGTACACAGCCTATTGATACTGGCAGACCTATTCTTGCTTCATCGGAAGTTCCGTGTATGTATATGAAACGGCTATGGGTGTCACTATCTCCGCCCTGATTGATACCGAGTTCGAGGCCATCAAGCCAGAGAATACGGGAAGTAATTTCGTCCTCATCACGGATATCGAGCGGGTCAAAGATTTTACCTGTAGGCTCGCGGCTTTTAAATATCGTCCCTTTTTGCTGCCCACCTCCGACTTTCTCCTTGATACGATGGACGCCATATGGAGTTTTATTGCTGCCAACCTGATTACCAAGCCCATTAGCTGCTGTAGACACGCGATAGTTTCTGGTCTGGCTATCTTCAACATCTATCAGATAAAGGCATTGCTGTTCGCTATCGATATAAATAATCGGTCGCTCATCAGCAAGGGCCTGGTTCCCAGCAGGAACAAATCCTACAGACTGCCGATATAAATCTTCCCAGTTCATCATGCGTTATTATGCAACTCCATACCTACTACTGTGGCGTTTTCATCATCATTTTGCTTTGCCGAATCATTGCGAATATGTCTGACTTTAGCGAGATATTCATCATCAATGGTTTTGGTAACATACTGACCATTAAAGCAGGAGCAATCGAACTCTTTAATCGAGCGATTGCCTTTCTGAACCGCATCGATTAAATCATCAATATCCTGATAAAACAGCCTGTCAGCGCCAATATATTCGGCTATTTCGGTCTCGTTCCGATTGTGCGCAACCAGTTCTTCTGAGGCAGGCATATCGATGCCATAAACATTAGGATACCTTACCGGTGGAGCTGCCGACGCAATATAGACTTTGCTGGCTCCGGCCTCTCTAGCCATTTGTATAATTTGCTGGGAAGTTGTACCTCGTACAATGGAATCATCAACAAGGAGTACGTTCTTGCCCTTAAATTCTATATCGATGGGGTTTAGCTTTCGCCTCACCGAGCGTTTTCGCATCTGTTGGCCAGGCATTATGAAAGTACGCCCTATGTATCGATTCTTGATGAAGCCTTCTCGAAATTTTACCCCCAGATGATAAGCCAGTTCCATTGCGGAAGGTCTGCTGGTATCTGGAATTGGTATCACTACATCAATGTCATGATTAGGCATTTCTCTCAATATTTTACGCCCCAGTTTTATGCCCATCCGTAGTCGGGCTTTGTAAACATAAATATCATCAATGATTGAATCGGGCCTGGCCAGATACACATACTCGAATATACAGGGACTAAGAGTCGCCTGTTTTGCACATTGCTTAATATGCAAATTTCCCTGCATATCTATGAAAATAGCTTCGCCTGGTTTTAAGTCAGCGACGAGATCAAACCCTGAAGCCTGTAATGCGACACTTTCCGAGGCCAACATAAACTCGGTTCCTTTTTCCGTTACTCGTTTGCCGTAAACAATTGGACGAATGCCAGCGGGGTCGCGAAATCCGACTATGCCCTTTCCGGTAATCATGGCAACAACAGCATAGGCACCTTCAATACGACGATGAGTTTCGGCTACGGCCGTGAAAATTTCATCAGCTGTCAAATTCAATCCACCCGATGTCTGCAATTCATGAGCCAGTACATTTAGCAGGACTTCGGAATCCGAAAATGTATTGATATGCCTTAGATCAGACTGGTAAAGTTCATCCTTCAAATTTTCGACATTGGTCAAATTGCCGTTATGCGCAAGTGTAATGCCGTAGGGTGAATTAACGTAAAAAGGTTGAGCTTCCGCTGAGGAAGAACAACCTGCAGTCGGGTAGCGCACATGACCTATACCCATATTACCGATCAAATCTCGCATATGCCGAGTGCGGAAAACATCATTAACCTGACCGTTGTCTTTGCGCAATTTCAATTTGTAATCGTCGCAAACAACAATACCCGCAGAATCCTGACCCCGATGCTGCAGCACCAACAGGGCGTCATAAATAACCTGAGCGACAGATTGCTTACTAACAATACCGACTATTCCGCACATAATGAACCGACCCTCTAAATTACTCCACGATTATATTGTAGCGCTATATGGCAAAACGGCTAGAAATATCCTGTGGCAGCATATCCTTCAACCAATCTGCCATCCGGGTGAAATAATCAATTGTTAAGGCATCCTGCCACCAGGCTTCCTTCGGTATCGAAGTGAGCGCGGCAAGCAAGACAATCAGTGTAACTATCAACATACCTCGTGCTGCTCCA
>JAAEOZ010000551.1 GCA_024222685.1 Gammaproteobacteria bacterium
AAAAATACCAGAGAATATTAGTAAACAGGTGAACTGTGACAAGAGTGACATGAAAACGCAAGGGTGATTGTTTGCTGTCCTTAGATTGCAAGCGATTATGTATTTGTGGAAGATTTTGTAATGAATTGTGAATAAAATCTCCACCCCACCAGTCTACCTGAATAGTCAGGAGATCATCTGATAGTAAACATTCTGAGGATGCTCCGCCTCGATAAAGAAATACCACCGTTCGACTAACAGGCCAATATATTGTAGAACAAAAGCGAATGTACAAATCATCAGTGCATTCTCATTACTAATTGACAACAGGACTACTGGCAAAACAAAAGCAGCTAACATAAAGAAGCGTCTTGCCAGTTTCACTACTGCTGCACCATAGCCGTGAATAAAGGCTCGTGTATTAAAACTTCCCCCCATTGCGCCCTGCGCCATTTGCCGAATAGTAGGATGATGTATACCGATCGCCGACTGCAGACTTGACGGCTTACGCAGATTTTTATTTCTGATCAAAGAAGCGAAACGCGATATCAGCGCTACCATAGTAAGACCAATAGCAAATGCGGAAAAATAATTAAACAACTGCGGATCGTAATGTGTCGACATGGTTGCCGCTAATGTAAAGCCAGATGCGCAACCCATTAATAGAAAGTTCAGTACCGTTAGAGGAGTATGCCACTGCCGCATAAACTTCAGTGTGGCGTAAATCATCGATGTGCATAAAAACAGTAACAATACGGCAAAAAAAGCAATATATCCGATCACAATATGAAGACTTACCGGAGTACCATTGGCAAGGTGATATACAACCATCTCGTTACCGCTAAGCTTCAACAATGTATAAAGAAAAATCATTGCTATGGCTGAAGGTAGTGCGATAACTTCACGGGATAGCCATGAAGTCTTCCACATTGTAGCAGCTCGCCAGGCTCTCTCTGGATGCCCAAGATGAAAAAATGAGGCAACTAAGCCGGCTATTAACATTGCGAGGCTGAGCAGTCCAGCCCGCGATGAACCTGTGATTTGTTCACCAGGTAGAATAGATAATAAAGTTAAGATTTCAACGCTATAGTAAGCCAGAAATAAGCCCTGGCCTGCACCAATCAAGGTGGTTAGAAATATTACGGAGAATGCAGGTTTCATTGTCTGTTGCTTTTGATTACCAGGAAGTCGAATCGTCGAGTGTGGTACGAGTTGTCGGAGCACGCTGCTGACGATCTTCCTTCTTCAACGGATTATCGACACGAATCAGATCTTCTTCGTGGATGGTGATCCTGGTCTTTCGTCGGGGTAGATAGTGATTAGCCGGATCCGTACCCCATTCCGGCATTAACTGATAGCCACCCGCTTCAGTAATTGCCTGCGACACTTCTGAGTTCGGATCGTGAATATCACCAAAAATTCTCGAACTTGTTGGACAGGATAATACACAGGCTGGTTTTCGATCGGCTTCGGAAAGCGATTCATCGTAAATTCGATCGACACAGAGCGTGCATTTCTTCATCACTTTCTGTTTCTCATCGATTTCTCTGGCTCCGTAGGGACAGGCCCAGGAACAATATTCGCAGCCAATACACTTGTCGTAGTCGACCAGAACAATACCATCTTGTGGACGCTTATAACTGGCACCAGTCGGGCAGACAGGTACGCAGGGAGGATCTTCACAATGTAAACAGGACTTGGGGAAATGTATGGTTTGTGTATCCGGAAATTCGCCAACTTCAAATGTCTGTACACGGTTAAAAAAGGTTCCAGTCGGTTCCGCAGCATATGGATTGCGATCAACCAGAGGCCCGGCCTCACCCGAGGTATTCCATTCCTTACAACTGGTAACGCAAGCGTGACAGCCGACACAGGTATTGAGATCGATAACAAGTGCTAATTGTGTCATTACTGGTCCTCCTGTTAACTCACCAGACCTTTTACAAAAGCCTGCCATTTTTTACGTGCAGGCTCCATGCCCGGTACACGCTTCATGATGTCGAATTGTGGTGAGGAATGTTTTGGTTCACTGTCTTCGGCTTTGTAAACGCGGACACGAACATCGTACCAGGCCGCCTGCCCAGTCACCGGGTCGGAGTTAGAGTAGCGATAATCTCCCTGATCAGATGGAATCTCTTCGCTGATTAAATGATTCAGCAAAAAACCCTTCTGGGACTCATTAGACCCGCCGTCCAGTGCCCAGCTGCCAGATGCTTTTCCTATTGCATTCCAGGTCCAGACGGTACCAGGCTCGACGGCTTCACTGAAACGGCACATGCAGCGTACTCGCCCATGTTCCGACTCTACCCATATCCAGTCACCATCGCCGAAACCATTCTTTGTGCCGACACGAGGACTGACAAACAGATAGTTATGGGCATGAATCTGGCGCAACCATGCATTCTGTGAATCCCAGGAATGATACATGGCCATAGGCCGTTGGGTGATTGCATTCAGCGGATATTTATCTTTGTCGATAGCCTGTGTTTCCAGCGGTTCGGAGTAGAACGGCAATGGATCAAAATGTAACTTCACACGATTTCGCAAGTGCGCTGGTGGTTGACGCCCCGCCCGTTTCCCTTCAGCAGCCAGTCTGAATTTTTGCAATACTTCGGAGTAAATATGAACATTAATCGGGTCAGTATGCCGGATCAGGCCATGATCCTGAGCCCAGTGCAGATAACCTCGGTTCCAGTTGCGCATATATTGAAACGAACGAGGTAACTCGTGCTGGTAGAAACAGTTGTTTTTCGCATACATTTCCCACTGATTAGGATTTGGCTCGCCACGCATGAATTTTTCACCACCCTTGCCACGCCATCCAGCCAGAAATCCAATGCCTGAGCCGGGTTCGGTTTCATAATTTATAACCAGGTCCCTGTAATCCTTGAATTTTCGTGAACCATCAAGATTCATAAACCGAGGCAACTTGAGCCTTGTGGCCAGCTCAACAATGACATCCTGGAATGGTCGACACTCACCTTTGGGAGGAACTACCGGTATACGTACCGAATCGACTGGTCCTTCAAATTCAGAGATCGGCCTGTCCAGCATCGACATGACATCGTAACGTTCCAGATAGGTAGTATCGGGTAGTACAATATCGGCGAATGCAATAGTTTCTGAATGAAAAGCATCACAGACGATCAGAAAAGGAATCTTGTATTCACCGTCGTCGTTTTTATCCACCAGCATTTCACGTACACGCTCGGTATTCATCGACGAATTCCAGGCCATATTGGCCATGAACAGCATCAATGTATCTATCGGATAAGGATCACCACGCCAGGCATTGGTAATGGCGTTATGCATCAGCCCATGTACTGATAGTGGATACTCCCAGGAAAAGCCTTTATCGAGACGAACTGGGCCTCCTTCATCATCAACAAACAGATCTTCAGGTTCAGCCGGAAAACCCAACGGCATGCCTTCCAGAGGTGCACCTGGTTGAACCGCATCGGGTGAATTTGGTGGTTTTGCACAGGGTGGAACAGGACGCGGAAAAGGTGCTTTATGTCTGAAGCCACCTGGCCGATCAATAGTTCCCAGCAGCGACATGAGGATTCCCAGCGCTCGTATGGTATGAAATCCATTCGAGTGAGCAGCCAGGCCACGCATGGCATGAAAAGACACCGGATTACCGGTCATATGCTCGTGTTCATTGCCCCAGGCGTCGGTCCATGGTATCGGCAGTTCGATTTTTTCGTCCCGGGCAGTAATACCCATTTCGTGTGCGAGTCGGCGGATGGTATCAGCCGGAATTCCTGTTATGCCTTCAGCCCATTGAGATGTGTACTCTCTGACTCGCTCCTTTAATAACTGGAATGATGGTTTTACAGTCGTCCCGTCTTCAAGTCTGAATTCCCCCATTAATCGTGGGTCGGCATCTTCACTATGCGAATTCACTGCTTTTTCCAGATTCCTGTCCCACCACATTTTATTCTCAGGTTCGACACAGGTTTTTTCGACCTCCCTCACAGAGCGTAGAAACATACCGAATTGCTCAGTGTCTGGATTGCAGTTCACCAGGTCGGGTGAATTACTGTATTTCAGCAGAAACTCTCGGTCATATAGTCCCAGAGCTATGGTTTCGTTAATAATCGCAAGTAGCAATGCCCCGTCAGTTCCAGGCTTAATTGGCACCCATTCATCGGCTATCGCGGCATAGCCGCTACGTACGGGATTAATGGCGATAAATCGGCCGCCGTTACGTTTAAATTTTGCCAGCGCAATTTTCAACGGATTAGAGTGATGATCTTCTGCAGTACCAAGCATGATAAACAATTTCGATCTTTCCAGATCTGGCCCGCCAAACTCCCAGAAAGAACCACCAATGGTGTATATCAAACCGGCAGCCATATTTACTGAACAGAAACCACCATGTGCCGCATAATTCGGTGTGCCGAATTGTTTGGCAAACAGGCCAGTCAGGGCCTGCATCTGATCGCGACCAGTATACAAGGCAAATTTCCTCGGATCGGTCTCGCGGATATGATCGAGACGCTCAGAAATCGTTGTTAGTGCTTCTTCCCAGGAGATTTCTTCAAATTCGGATTGACCTCGGTCAGAGCCTTTTTTGCGTCGCAGTGGTTTACTCAATCTTGCTGGCGAGTATTGCTTCATGATACCCGAGGCGCCTTTAGCACAGAGTACACCCCTGTTAACAGGGTGTTCGGGATTGCCCTGAATAAAGCGAATTTCACCATTTTCAACCGTGACATTAATACCGCAGCGACAGGCACACATGTAACAGGTTGTTGATTTTATGTCGCTTTTTACGGGCTGTTCGCCAGACATCGGGCATCACCGGATAATTATCTCTAAAGATAGTTAGTTTGGGAATTTAACCTGCGATAGCAAACTAGTTTTTTTAATCGGGTAACTAAATCAATTTATGCCCGATAAGTAAATTTTATTATGTGGCGATGGCTATACAATTAATTTATCGGCAAGCTTGTTTTACGCAAATTCTGTGGTATTACAAACTTTTTGTTAAAACCATTAGTTTATTGCCAGCCTGTAATTTATACTCGTGCGAAAAAGCTATAACATCATCCAACCAACGGGTTATTCATGCTAAATCACAGGCACATGCCTTTTCAGGGTGTGGTAAGAAATCTCTTGTATTGTAAAGATAGCAATCAGTCTATTGTGAGCGAATCCGTTGAAAGCATCGCATTAACCTTTGCCGGTATACCAGGCGACACGCATAGCGGCCAAACTCGTAAAGCCTGTACACGATTTCCCTATCTCTATAAAGAAGGCACTGAGATCAGTAATAGTCGTCAGATTTCTATTATCTCAACTGTAGAATTACAGGATATTGCTGACGAGATGGAAATCGAAGATATACCGCCAGGCTGGTTAGGGGCAAACCTGGAAATTGATGGTATACCCAACCTGACATTACTACCTCCTTCGACAAGACTGGTCTTCAGTAATAAGGCCACTCTTGTTGTCGACCTTGAGAATCGTCCCTGTGTCTACCCAGCGCAGATTATAGATCGGCACTATGCCGGAAAAGGCCGTAAATTTATTAAGAAGGCCCTGCATAAGCGTGGCGTCACAGCATGGGTAGAGCGCGAGGGTAGTTTGCAACCCGGTGATACTGTCGATGTCTTCTTTCCCGATCAACCATTACATCCGTTACAAAATTAAGCCATGATTCGAGTAGAAAAGGTATCGAAACATTTCGGAGGGTTGAAGGCGGTTAATAATACCACATTAACTATCGCTAAAGGCTCAATTACTGGTTTGATCGGCCCGAATGGTGCCGGGAAAACGACATTATTCAACACAGTAGCGGGACTGTACCAACCGACTGCGGGCCATATTTTTCTTGACGGAGAGGAAATAACCGGGCTTAAACCACACCAGTTATTTGCCAAAGGCTTATTACGGACTTTTCAAATCGCGCATGAATTTTCTCGTCTTAGCGTGACCGAAAATCTTATGATGGTACCTGCTCATCAATCAGGCGAAAATCTCATCAACGCCTGGTTTCGGCGGTCTCAGGTTGAACAGCAAGAACAGGAAATTCATGACAAGGCAAGCGAAGTCATTAAGTTTTTAAACCTTGGTCATATTGCTAACGAACTAGCCGGCAATCTTTCGGGTGGACAAAAGAAACTACTTGAACTCGGTCGAACTATGATGGTTGATGCGAAAATTGTTTTTCTTGATGAAGTCGGGGCTGGAGTCAACCGAACTCTGCTGCGTGAAATCGGTGATGCCATTATTAAACTGAATGAAGAGAAGGACTATACCTTTTGTATGATCGAGCACGATATGGATTTTATCTCGCGGCTTTGTGATCCAGTCATTTGTATGGCTGAAGGTGCCGTACTCGCCGAAGGTACTGCTGACGAAGTAAAGAACAACGAGGAAGTCATCGAGGCCTATCTCGGACGCGGTCTAAAAAATAAAGACATGCAGGCTAAAACAGAGCAAGCATTATGAGTTATCTGATTGGTGAAGACATGATCGGTGGTTACGGTGGTGCCGATATTCTAAAAGGTTGTACCGTAGGTGTTGATGAAGGCGAAATTGCAGTCATAGTCGGCCCTAACGGTGCAGGTAAATCAACTGCCATGAAGGCGCTTCTGGGTATGTTGACATTAACATCAGGCTCGGTGAGATTTAAAGGTAAGGATATTGGCGGATTATCACCACAGGCACGAATTGCCGAAGGAATCGCCTTTGTTCCGCAAACCAGTAATGTATTTGTAAACATGACGGTATTTGAAAACCTCGAAATGGGTGCTTTTCTGCGTCACGACGATATCAGCGATACAATCAATCAAGTCTATGAACTTTTCCCGATACTCGCCGAAAAACAACAGCAGTTAGCCGGTGAGCTCTCAGGTGGTCAAAGGCAACAGGTCGCTGTTGGTCGAGCACTCATGTCACAACCTTCGGTTCTAATGCTGGACGAACCAACAGCTGGTGTTTCGCCAATAGTGATGGATGAGCTATTCGATCGCATCCTTGAAGTGCGACAAACCGGTGTCGCAATATTAATGGTCGAGCAAAATGCCAGGCAGGCGCTGAATATCGCGGAT
>JAAEOZ010000552.1 GCA_024222685.1 Gammaproteobacteria bacterium
CGTTAGTAAATCCATCGTCTTTAATAGTTCCGGCACTAAAACGCCAGTCCAGATTATCTATCTGATAGCCAAACCTGAAGTAGGCGTCGGTGACATCAGGATAAGAACCAAAACTACTGGTCAGCGAGTATCGCTTACCTAAATCTTCTGCCGAATGCCGGGTAATAATATTAATCGTGGCGAGAAAAGCATTGGCACCATAAGTTACTGCGTTTGGGCCTCTTATTATTTCGATTCTTTCGATATCTTCTACAAGCAGAGGGAGATTTATCCAGGGTACGCCGCCAAACGACGGTATAAAAACAGAACGACCATCTACTAAAACCTGAATCTGCCTGGCGAATTTATTGCCCAGGCCCTGATAAGTGACTACCGGGTTATTACCACTTTCATTACCAACAATAAAACCAGGTACCATTCTAAACAGTTCAGCCAGTTCACGTGCTCCCGAAGACTCTATCATCTGGCGTGAAATCACACTCACACTAACAGGCGATTCAACCAGAGGCTTGTTCATTCGCGATGCGGTCAAAATAAGTGGTAAGTCGTCAAAGAAGTCCGCTTCCGCAAAACTTTGATTTTGAGCAGCAGTATTAGTTGTAGATAAAAAAAATAAACCGGGCCAAATCCAGCGGAGATATTTTAAGTAATGGCGAGAAATCATAAATAACTACTCCAACCCGGTTAGCATTTGCATGGTATGCGATTACGCAATACAGTAAAATTACCGGGTCAATAGCTCTGTTGAGAAAGTTCTATCGCCCTTTCGGCTTTCAGATAAACAATGTTTTTAGAAGATTATATAGGAAATACACCGCTGGTTACATTACAACGCCTGAACCCCAATCCGAGTAATCGGATATCTCTCAAACTGGAGGGGGATAATCCGGCTGGGTCAGTTAAGGACAGGCCTGCTCTTAGTATGATTCGCTATGCACAACAGCGTGGGGAGATCAATCCGGGTGATACCCTGATAGAAGCCACAAGCGGTAATACAGGCATAGCACTGGCAATGGTTGCTGCGATGCGAGGGTATCGAATGATATTGATAATGCCGGAAAATATGAGTGCTGAACGCAGGGCAACCATGCAGGCTTTTGGAGCCGAAATAATTCTGGTTAGCGAACAGCAGGGAATGACAGGGGCCAGGGACCTGGCCTTAGAAATGCAGGCAGATGGGCAGGGTAAGGTGCTGGATCAGTTTGCTAATGCCGATAATCCGAGAGCGCATTTTGAAACCACCGGGCCCGAAATCTGGCAACAGACTGAGCGAAGTTTGACTCACTTTGTGAGCTCGATGGGAACTACGGGCACAATTATGGGCTGTTCACAATATTTTCGAGAATCAGCACCAGAGGTGAAGGTCGTAGGTGTACAACCAGAGGATGGCGCGGCGATTCCGGGTATTAGACGCTGGCCTGAAGCCTATATTCCCAAGATATACAACGACGATCTGGTTGATCAAATTATCGATGTTGGTCAACAGCAGGCAGAGGAAATGACTCGCCGACTGGCACAATATGAAGGTCTTTTCTGTGGTATTTCCTCCGGTGGTGCAACTGCTGCTGCTATTCAGCTTTCGGAGCAGGTAAGCAACGCACATATAGTGACGATCATCTGCGATCGCGGTGATCGCTATCTGTCTACAGATGTGTTTCCGGTTGGAGAATAATTGCTCAGTACAATGAATGTATTTGTTTTTAAAATTCAAACTGTCCCAGATATAGACAGTTGTCGCCGGCTCTACGATTTGCATGGTCTAGCTGACGACGATGTCGCAAAAGCAGTTTTCCACAAGCGTAGGCAGCAGACTAATACCGAAGTTTTGCCGCATCACCTTCAGAAAATCGTATCGATTTCGGCTGTGTTGCGAAATCGTGATCAATTTCGGGTCTGGTCATTAGGTGATGTCGAATCGGACGAAGAAGAGTTATTGCGACGTTTCTTTAGCGGAATCGAGCGATATTCACCGCATCTTGTGTCCTGGACAGGAAGCCAGCTTGATTTGCCGATCATTCATTATCGGTCTCTGCTATATCTGTTGAATGCTGAGCAATACTGGAAATTGGATGATAAAGGTTCTGTTAATCAAAAGGACGATTATTCTGTTCGATATGATCGGCGTCATACAGATTTAAGCCAGGTATTGAGTGGGTATTTACCGGTAGTTGAAATTCCATTAGATGAAGTTGCCGGTCTTTGTGGGTGTCCAGAGAATGACGGTATATCTTCTATTGGAGTTTGGGATAATTTCCTCGAAGGCAATATGCAGCTGGTTCGCAATGGTGGGGAAACTGATGTACTGAATACTTATCTGATATACCTCAGGTTATTGTGTAATAAGGGTCAACTTGACTCTGAAAGTTACCAGCAGGAATGTAAGCTGGTTCGCAACGAGCTGAAGAGTTCTAGTGCCGAGCATTTGCAGGCTTTTAATAACGCCTGGGTCGAGTTTTAGGATATAGCATTGGCCAGAAAACGTCGATCCAGACAACGCCCAGAGCCAGCTATCGTGCGTATCGAGGCGATGTCGCACGAAGGTAGAGGTATTGCCAGTATCAATGGTAAGACTACTTTTGTATTTGGTGCCCTCAAAAATGAACTGGTAAAAATTCAAATTCAGAAAACCAGTCGTAAATATGATCAGGCTACAACGCTGGAAGTGCTTGAACCTTCTCCCGAGCGGATTTCAGCTAAATGCGAGGCGTTCGAACGTTGTGGTGGTTGTAGTCTGCAACACATTAGCAATGATAATCAAATCAACTTCAAGCATAACATGTTGATAGAAATGGCCGATCATGCCGGTCTCGATGCTTCTGAAATCATGCCTCCGCTACGAGCCAATAGCTGGGGTTATCGTCGAAAGGCTCGCCTGGGCGTTAAGTATGTAAGAAAAAAATCCAGGGTACTTGTGGGCTTTCGGGAAAGAAACGCCCCCTTTCTCGCGGACATGAGACAATGTGAAGTACTCATCCCGGAGGTTGGTCATCGACTGACAGAGCTGGCGGAGCTGGTGGCTAGTCTACAGGCGCGTGAGTCGATACCTCAAATAGAAGTTGCAGCGGACGATACTAATACGCAACTGGTATTTCGCCATCTTGAGCCCCTGTCGGAAGGCGATCGTGACAGGCTAATCCAGTATGCTCGGCAATCCGGGTTGTGGATTCGGTTGCAACCCGGTGGACCGCATACGGTATCCAGTTTGTACCCGGAACATCAGGTACTTTATTTTTTACCCGAATCTGGCGGTGATATCCGTATCGATTTCAGGGCCGTTGATTTTGTGCAGGTGAATAATGAGATAAACCAGAAAATGGTGGCTCAGGCTTTAAATTTGCTGGAACTAAATTCTGAAGACAGGGTTCTCGATTTATTCTGTGGTCTGGGAAATTTCACCTTGCCTATGGCTAGACGCTGTCAATCGGTTATTGGAGTCGAAGGTGACGAGATGATGGTTGATCGGGCCAGAGAAAATGCGTTGAAGCATCAGATAAAAAATACCGATTACTTTGTTGCAGACCTCTCGCAGGTAGATTTCGACCGACCCTGGATGACACAGACATTCGATAAAATTCTATTCGATCCCCCTCGATCAGGAGCTGCCGAGCTGGCCGGGGTTATAGATCGCTTTAAAGCCGAACGAATTGTTTATGTATCCTGTCAACCTTCGAGCCTGGTGCGCGATAGCCGGATTATCTGTGATAACGGATACAAACTTGAAAAACTCGGCGTGATGGATATGTTTCCACAGACCGCGCATGTGGAGTCGATGGCGCTGTTTGTGAGGAAA